>CAYOXJ010000203.1:0-2626 GCA_964407905.1 uncultured Thermoplasmata archaeon | reverse complement strand
CGCACTGGGTGCGATATGCATCGTCGACACGACGTGCAGGGATGGCGAGCAGATGCCAGGGATATCCTTCAACACCAAGGAGAAGCTGGAGATCGCGCGGAAGCTCGAGCTGATGGGCGTTGAGCAGCTGGAAACCTTCGCCACATACAACGACAGCGACCGGAAGTGTGCCGGATTGCTTAGGAAGCAGACCAGCTCAATATCGATCATGGGCTGGAACAGGATGGTCAAGGCGGATATCCAGGATTCGATCGCCCACGACGTCGATGCGGTTTCGATTTCTACCGATACGTCGAACATCGCTCTAGAGCAGAAGCTGAAGATGACCAGAAATCAGCAGATTGAGAAGCTCATTGAGTGCGTCGAGTACGCCAAGGGCCAAGGCATGTACGTCTGCTTCAATGCCGGCGATGCGACAAGAAGCGACATCGATTACCTCATCAGGTTCGCAAAAGCCGGGAAAGAAGCCGGCGGTGATAGGTTCAGGATATGTGATACAATCGGGGTGCTCACTCCCGCAACCTCCAAGAAGCTTGTTGAGGCAGTCATGTCGAATGTTGATATCGACGTCGAGTTCCATGCACACAACGATTTCGGGCTCGCTGTTGCGAACGCCCTAGCTGCCTGCGAAGCCGCTGCACCATTCGAGGGTCGAAAACTATGGGTCTCAACCACTGTGAACGGCCTGGGCGAACGCGCAGGCAACGTGTCACTTGAGATCCTCGTCATGAACTTGCACAGTCACTATGGCGTGGACAAGTACAAGACAGAACATATTCTCCCGCTGTGCAAGCATGTTGAGAAGGCGACTGGTTTGGGGATTCCCTTGAACTACCCCGTCGTCGGGGGCAACATGTTCACGCACAAGTCGGGCATCCATGTTGATGGTGTGCTCAAGAATCCCAGGCTGTATGAGGCCTTCGATCCGGCGATGCTGGGCATGACCAGAAAGATATCTCTTGGGAAGCATTCGGGGAAAGCTTCCATCAAGCACAAGCTCGAACAGCTTGGGCTTTCAGCGACTCCCGAGGCGATGGAGCTGATAAGAAAGGAAGTGAGTCGCGTTGGCGAGGCGAAGAAGAGGGACATAACAGATCATGAGTTCATCGAGATATTCAGGCGACTCGAGACGAATGGCAGGTTTCCGAAGGACTCGCCAGCATGTGACGGCAAGAGGATGGTGGCCGTGGATGTCAACCTCACGTCAGAGCTCTTCTAGGTGTGTTTGATGGGCAAGACGATTGCGGAGAAAGTGCTCTCGGATCGCTCGGGCTCTGACTGTCATGCGGGAGACATCGTGGTGGCCTCGGTGGATTTCGTGATGGCGCAGGATGGCACGGCCACCATGATGATCGAAGAGCTGGCGAACCTGGGTTTCGAATGCCCGAAGACGAAGCGTGGGATGGCGCTCGTGATGGATCACAACTCTCCTTGCCCTTCCACGGACGTCGCGAGAATCCACAAAAAGATCAGGGATTTCTCGAGGGCCAGAGCGATCCCGCTTTTCGATGTTGGGGAGGGCGTGTGTCACCAAGTTGTGCCGGAGAGCGGCAAGGTCCTGCCGGGCGACCTTGTTGTTGGGGCCGATTCGCACACGTGCACCTACGGCGCGCTCAATACGTGCTCGACTGGCCTTGGATCGACAGATGTCGCAGCAGCTGCCTTCACTGGCAGACTGTGGTTCAAGGTTCCCGGGAGCTATTCGATTCGAGTGTCGGGAGCGTTTCCGGACTTCGTGGGAGCAAAGGACCTGATTCTGAGTGTGATCGGATCCCTGACCGCAGACGGTGCCACATACAAGTCAGTGGAGTTCTCAGGAGAAGCGATAGACGACATGAGCATGGACGGAAGAATGACCATGGCGAACATGTCCGTGGAAATGGGTGCCAAGTTCTGTCCATTCCCGTTTGACTTGATTACTGCCGAGTGGTTTTCCGAGCACCGCATCAGCGTTGGCCCCGGTGTTCTCAGCGAAGATGATGCTAGCTATGAGAAGAGCTACGAATTCGACGTCTCGAACCTCGTGCCCAAGGTATCGAAACCTCACAGGGTCGACAATGTGAGTGATGCCACTGACCTTCGGGGCATAGAGGTGCAGCAGGTCTTCATTGGCACGTGCACGAACGGCCGATTGAGCGACCTCGAGTCAGCCGCGAGGATGCTGAGAGGGAGGCATGCGAAGAACGGAGTGAGATTGATCGTTGCGCCCGCGTCCAGGAAAGTGCTCATGGCAGCGATGGACAAGGGCATTGTGTCCTCGCTTCTCAAGTCAGGGGCGATATTCGTCTCTCCTGGCTGTGGTCCCTGTGTGGGTACTCATGCGGGCATTCCATCGGACGGCGAGAACGTGCTCTCCACTGCGAACAGAAACTTCAAGGGCCGCATGGGAAACAACAGAGATGTGAACATCTATCTCGCCTCACCTGAGACTGCTGCTGCTTCTGCAGTCACTGGGGAAATCACAGATCCAAGAGAGGTTGCTGGAGGCGCTTGATTGAGAATGACCGGCAAGGCCCACAGGTTCGTTCCGAACGACGACATCAATACCGACTACATCATTTCTGGAAGGTACAAGTTCAAGATTGACGACATGAAGGAGCTCGTTAAGCATGTGATGGAAGATATC
>CAYOXJ010000202.1:0-2632 GCA_964407905.1 uncultured Thermoplasmata archaeon | reverse complement strand
AACATGATGCCCGCAAAAGCGGATACCACAAGGCACACAACAACCAAAGCACTCAGAGTTCTATTGGCAAGGAGCATGTCAGCTTTGCCCTTCATAAGTTCACCCACCCAGAGGGAGCTGGGTACTGCTGGAGAAGTAAGTAGTTCGGCCGTATAAAAAGGTATTTATCACATTTTCATGTCGCAGCAGACCGGATTTTCGCCTGTCTGGCTAGGCCGCTTTCTTCTTCACAATTTTCTTGACGAAAATCTGCGGTTTTCTGAACCCGGAGGCCTTCTCCTCGCCCTCTGACGCGACCTTTGCCTCGAGCTTCGCCAACTCGTCCTTGACATTGACGCCGCACGCGTAGCACATCAGAGCGTCCCTGCTTATCATGGTCTTACAGCTTGGGCAGGCGATCTCCTCTTCCGCAGCCTCCGCTGCAGCCTCTTCCTCAGTGGGCGCGACGCCCTCCTCCCTTATGCGCTGACCGCAGGCGTAGCACATGATCGCGTCCTTGCTTATGACTGTCCTGCAGTTCGGGCAGAGCATCTCGTCCTCGCTCAATGTTGCGGGGGCTTTCACCTCAACCTCGCCCATCTCGGGCATTGCGATCACGCCTTTTGTCAGGAGCTCCTTCTGCTTTTCGAGGAGCCTCCTCGCGTCGTCCGAGAGCTTGTCTCTGTCGGACCTGAGTGACGCCTCCTCTTCCGCTAGCGCACGCTCGCGCGCAACAAGAGCGTCTCGCCGCGAGGTGATTTGCTCCAGGAGGCGCTGCGCGTCCTCCTCGGATTTCTTCAGCAGCTCTTCGCGGTCAAGAAGGGACTTCCTCTTCTGAGCGATCTCATCCTGCTGCTTGCTGACCTCGCTGAGCCTATCAGAGGCTTCCCTCTCTCTCGCCTCCGCAGCATTGGTGGCTGCCTTGGCAGTTGCCTCCAGTTTCGACATCTCTGCTTCTCTCGCGCTCAGCCTTGCAGCGCGCTCTTGCGTCGTCGCTTCGGACTTCTTGACTTCCTCCGCCTTCATCTCGAGCGCGGACTCTCTCTGCCGCAGGGAGTCCTCCTTGTCGCGGAGGCGCTTCTCGAGGGCCTCGAGCTCCGCCCTCTGTTTCTGGACCTCCTCTCTCTGGACCTTCAGCTCGATGTCCCTCTTCCTTACCTCCGCCTCTTGCGTCTTGAGCCTCTTGACGGCATCCTCGATTATCTGCGAGATCGTCTCTTCTTCCGCCATCTCTCACCCCTTTGGGGGCCCTTTGCGTATGGTCGCGACCTACACGCATGCCCCTCGATTGCGGCCGCACACATATAGGTTCCGGACTGCAAATGAATGTTTGCGCTCCTCATGCATCACTGTGCGCTCAGGAGCGGCCCCAGCACCTGGATGCCGCCCTTGCCCACCTCGACCGCGTGCCTCTCCATGCTGTGCTCCACGGCCCTCATCTTCTCCACCTGGAGGAACCTCACTAGCTTCCCGCGCTGCCTGTCCAGGCCGAGCAGGAGTATGCCATCCGCGAGAAAGCCCTCGTTTCCGAGCAACTGGCTCTCGCCTGAAAGATCCCGTTCCATAATGACGAAGCAGATCAGGTTGTTGTCTCTGATCATCTTGAAGAAGTAGAACATCTTCTTGCGCATGTCCTGCACGTTCTCCATGAGGGAATAGAGCGCGCCGAGGGAGTCGAGGACGAATACTGAGAACTTGTCCCCGTGGGTCTTCTTGAAGCGCTGTATCATCTTCTCTATGAAGAGCACGTAGTCCGTCTGCTTCTCCTCGCCTATTACCTCGTCGATCTGGTCGATCTCTCGCAGGTCGGTCAGGTCGGAGATCTGCATCTTCATCGAGAGCTTCGCGCCTATGCTCTCCATGTTCTTGATGTGGCTGTCAACGCTCTCTTCAAGGGTTGTGTACAGCCCGAACTCATTCTTGTCCCTCAAGTAGCTGGAGATAAGCGAGTAGCAGAAGGTGGTCTTCATCGATCCCGGAGGACCCGTGACGAGGATGACCTTGGGTCTTTCGATGTCTATCTTGAAGACTTTTTCCAAGCCTGGGATAGAATCCTTGAACACGGGGGGCCCTCCTTGATGAAGGGGCGGATATGATCTTAACGCGCATTTCAATGGAGTAGTTTCTATTAAACCTTTCCGGGTTGTTATCAGAATTGAAACGAGGGCCAGTCAGTATGACAGCTGTCACTTATCGTCTTCGCCCTCGTCCTCGGAGCCCGCTTCGTCGTCCTCATTGTTCTCGTCGACCGCGTCGCCATTCGGAGCTGGACAGCTCGTAAAAGTCCTTCCCGACTCGACGACTCGCTGTTCCTCGCTCTCGCCTACCAGGCGCACGACCGCAGTGACAACATCGTTCTCCTTGAGCTTCATCAGCGTCACGCCCATAGTCGCCCTTCCCTGGAGGCTGATGCCTCGGACGGGCATCCTGATCACCATCCCCTTGACGCTCATGACTATGAGCTCGTCCTCATCGGTAACGCGCGCGACATTCACGACGTCCCCATTCCTTCCGCCAGTCTTGATCGTTATGACGCCCTTCCCGCCCCTGTGGATCTTCCTGTAGTCGTCCACAAGAGAGCGCTTTCCGTAGCCGTTCTCGGTCACTGTGAGCAGCTGGTCCTTTGGCGCCACGACCGCCATGCTCACGACCT
>CAYOXJ010000201.1:0-2633 GCA_964407905.1 uncultured Thermoplasmata archaeon | reverse complement strand
CCTTGCGGACAGGCCACGTGACGCCTTCGAAGGCAGTGCCTCCGCCGACTATAATGCATTATATGACTTCCGTCAATTCCCGTCGTCGAAGTGTGCAGGCCCGTTCGGAGCAAGGTGTCATCGTGCTCATCTCGCACAAGATATTCATCAGCATGCTCATCTGGACGGTCATCGCCGTCCTCATATCCCTCTCGTCGGGAGTCGAGGTCCTCGTCACCCTCGAGCTGATAGGCCTGCTCGTGGTCCGCGAGCTCACGGACGGATTTCTGACGGCCGAGATCCGGAGGCGCATGGACCTATTCATTTACGCCGGGCTTGTTCTCTTTGTAGCGGTCGTCCTGAACCGCGTTTGGCAGATCCTTTCGTAGCCCCTTCTCCTCGAGGACCTTGCCGTGGCGCTGGCCCTCTCTCAGAAGATATCGCAGGAGCCCGGCCCTCCACTCAGGATGCTTGGCGATCGTATCGTTGACAATTCTCTCGATGTCCAAAGGCTCAACGGGCACGGGCTTGGGCTTTCTCCGCAGGCCCAGGAGGTCAACGAACCTGCCTAACGCGTATGCCATCTTCCTATACACGAGCGCCAGTGACCGCTCGACCACGTCCGTTGACAGCCAGAGCGTCAGGACGAACGCCACCGCCACGATCGCGAACCGTCCCTCAGGCGATACCTCACCTGTGAACTCGGTCGTGATCGACACGGGATCGAAGTAGTTCCTGTGGCTCTCGTCGAAGAAGACCTCGGATCTCTCGGCCGACACGTCGTTGATGAGATTAGCTCCAAGGGCGCTGTTGTTCATGTACCCACTCATGCCGTTGATTAGCACGCTAGGGTCGGAGAGCAGCAGGATCTCGCCTTCGCCCATGCGCTCGCGCGCCATTATCGGGAAAGGCCCTCTCGGCTCTCCCCATTCCTGGTCCCTGTCGTTGTTCGTGTCGAGCCAGCTCGCTACGCTGGAGTATGCGAAGGCCTGAGTCGTGGTCGAGTTCACGATTATCGATGACGGATAGTTGAGGAGCACTGTGCTGATGTTCTTCGTGACCGGATCTGGCCTGATGTCGAAGCAGACGGAGAACTCGGGCTTCTTCTCGTAGGCGAGGTCCATCACGAGGTACTTCGAGAATCTGGAAGTCGCATTCATCTTCTCCAGCAGAGTGTTCCCCGTCCCGAAATCGTCCGCGAGCAGGAGCCTACCACCGTTCCTGACGAAATCGCCGACAATCGTTCCATCCGCTGCTGAGAATGATTTCGTCGGACCGATGATGACCAGCGCGCTCGTCGCTGGGTCGAGGCTGATCCTCTCGAGGCCCAAGTGGGCGACGGATATCTCAGTACCCGTAGTCCTGACCTCGAAAGTTGGCGCGAACTTGCCCGCCCTGTAGGTCAGAATCGCGAGGTCGCTCACGCCGTTCCAGCCGCTGTTGTATATCGAGAAGTCCGTTGTCGTCGAGACAACGGGCGCGGTCATGCTGATACCGAGAAGCGCGATCGCGACCGCCACGATCGCGATTGCGGCATAGCCTTTGCTGAGCCTAGACCGCACGGGTCACACCCCACTCCCTGACCTGCACGAGCTTTCCGAGGGACATGCTCATGTCTACTGTGTCGGTATCTGTGAGCTCGGTGCCAGAGTACAGGGCCTGCTCGAACAGGACCGTCATCTTCTCAACATGCTCGAACGGATAGCCGAGCGACCTGAGCATCTTGGCGAGCTCCCAGTGCGTCATGCTTGGCCTTATCGCGATGTTCCGCCTGCGCCTGAGGAACCCGAGCAGATTGTGATAGTACCAGACTATCCTATCGTTGGGAGCTGTCGGTCCCTCATGTTCTCTGAATATCTCCAGCGAGAGGTCAGCAGCGGTAACGGGCGCTTCTGGCTCTCCGGGTGGGGCCTCCTTTCCCAAGGGCTCGAGCCTGATCTGTTCGATCCGCTCAGCCATGCCTCTTCTGGTCTTCCTCACCTGGAGAATGCGTATCACGATCGCGAGCGTGACGAGGATCAGAAGCCAAGTGTAGTACGCGTAGTCACCGATGAATAGCTCAGGGAAAGTCTCCGGAGGACCGAATCCGCCCCATCCAGGTATGTGCGGGAAGAACGGGTAGGCGACTTTCCTCTGAGAGAATACTGTGAATCCTAGCTCGGCCTGCGAATATCGCCATATGTACTCCCTGTGCGAGAACGCGACCTTGAGCGTATGGCCCCCAGCGCCTACGTCTGAGGCCTTGTACGTGAAGATGAAGTCTCCGTTCTCATCGGTCGTCAAGTTCATGAGCTCGACGCCATCGATGGACACAGTCACTTCCTTGTCAGGAAGTCGTGTCGTGTCATTGGCGTACAGCGTCCCGTTTCCGATGATCGTGTACTGGATGAAGATGCGCGTCTGGACAAGACTGACAGTGATGCTCGTTGGGATGTCGATGACCACGGTGACGATGTTAGATGCGCATGATCCATACGGGATCTCTCCGTCAAAGAACGCCTGGAACACATGTGTGCCGTAGTCGAGATCCGAGGCATCCCAAGTTCGACTGTACGATCCCGCGGCGTCTGTCGCAAATGGGCTCCTCGTGCCATCGACTGTCAAGTTGCACGCAGCGCTCTCGACCGGAACTCCGCGGATGTCGCGCAGACGCG
>CAYOXJ010000200.1:0-2646 GCA_964407905.1 uncultured Thermoplasmata archaeon | reverse complement strand
CTTCGTGCTCACACCATCACGACGCTTTCATGTACCTCAAGACTCTTCTGTCGAAGCTTCTCCAGGTATTTTCCAAGCGGCAACATCTCCGGGACGAAGAATCCATCATGTTTGAGGTCCCCGGCGACGAGCATCTCAGCTCCGACTGCAGCTCCCGTGCCGACCAGATAGCCGGTTGCGCTCGTGTTGAATCTTCTGTAGGCATCCTCGTGAGTCATGGCAACCCAAGTCTTAGCCACACACTTCTCGCCATTCCTGAGGCCCACTGCCTCGACTATGATCCCTGAGGAGCCCTTGATTTCTCCAACCATGTCGACGGGATTGGGCATCAATGCCGCGACGACATCCAATGGCTTGACTGCAACGCCATCAACCGGGATTGGTTTGATGCTGTGCAAGCCCATCCTGCGAAGCATGCGTGCCGTCTCGACCAACTTCTCGCAAACGACGATCATGAAATCGACGTACCTCACTCCCTTGAGAAACTTGGGGATCAGGAAGGTCTCCTCGTGGGTCGTATTGTAGATCGCGTGAGAGCCGATGGGATCAGGGAATCTGTACTGCTCCTTTCTGGATAGGGGCGGGAGCCACTTGATCTCACCGTTCTCATACACCGCTGCTTCCATCGTTATCTCTTCGAGCATATCCCGAGGGCACCAGAGCGTGAAGATCTCATGTTTCTCCGAGACCGCGTTGTCCGCGTCCTTGATGTGGACTTCGTGGACCTCGTCCAGTCTGCTTGCGCAATGCAATGCGAACACATCCGAGATGCCAGGATCGGAACCCACAGCTGTCAGCGCTCTGATTCCAGCGTCGGCGCACGCCTTCTGAGTCTCCTCGAACCTGGGAATCGTCTCCAGGGGGATCGTGAAATCGACGTAGTCCACTCCCATCGCGAGAGCTGTCCGCAGGAGCTCCGGGTTCATCTCGCTCGGCACCGACGAGATGACGAGATCGCAGCCGTGCATTAGCTTCTTCAGGTCGGACGGATCTCCAGCATCGGTCTTGAGAAGAGTGGCTTTGTCGGTGTCGATGCGTTCGACAAGAGACTCGGCTGGCCCTATCTGCTTGTCTGCAAGCACCAGCTCGTCAACCTTGGGATTCTTCTCCAGATGCTCCGCACAGACGAGCCCTGTGACACCACACCCTAGTTGAACCACCTTCAGAGCGCTCACCTATCAGGACGTTATCCCGCCTGCACAATATATAACTCATGTTCATGAGATTCAATTTCGACAATTCTCAGATGGCGATTCGTGTTCAGTTCTACAACGTGCCCGCCTTGTTGGATGAATCGTTCGTCGGTGCAAGACGATATACAGATGTGGGTTGGCTCCGTGCAATGAACTTTCAGTTGACGACTAGCTGGATGCGCAGAAGCAGCTATGACCTCACGCTACTTCAGTCTGACCCGCATCGATGCCGGGTCCGTCACAGACAACCACCGCTTTTGGAAACATATCAGATTCCGACACCGGATTTCGGACGATTGGAAAGAGTCAGTAGCGTAAGAATTGTATAGTCACAACTCAGTCAGGTGGTCACAGGAGCGCGGAGAGGGCAAGTAGCGCACAGCTATCGCCTTGCGCTACCGCTCATTCGCAATCATGGGGGAGGAGGCGTTGTCTAAGGTTGCGGAAGAGACATGGCCATCTCAAGCGCTTCTCCATTCGGATATGTAAGGGGGAAACAAGCGGATGAGATATTCAACGAAAGTTGTGTGTTTCTTGGCAGTCTTGCTGCTCACACTGAGCGTGGCTTCGGTGGCGACGGCAAAGCCGACCGAGATTGTGGCCGACCCCAGCGCGATGGCCAAATTGGAGCCAAGATTGAGAGACGAAGTGAGAGGCCTGTTGAAGACCTCGCCGAACGCAGAGCTCAATACAATCGTATTTCTTGCGAAGGGCTCAGAATTCGCGAACGCAAAGGACGCTATGACGATAAGCGGCGCCTTGGTAAGTGCGCAGTATCCTGCTCTTGGCGCGGTCGCAGCAACCGTCTCTGCAGAATCGTTGCTCGGCGTAGCATTGCTAGATCAGGTTGAGAAGGTCTTCTTAGACGGGAAAAAGGAGGCAATCCCGGTTCCTCAAGGTGACTGGATAGGCGACATCACCAAGATCTACGACCCTGCGACAGGCATCTGGTACGCGTCCACGCCCTATACTATGGGTGCGGACAGAGTCTGGGATGAGGGCATCACGGGCGAGGGAGTGAAGGTCGCGGTCCTGGACACGGGCGCAGATATCAGTCAGAAAGACATCGCGGGAGCGATCTATGACTACAAGTCGTTCACGTCCGAACCGTTCAGGGATGGCGACGGCCATGGGACCTCGTGCTCCGGCCTGATTGCCAGCAGGGCTGTCAACACCTACTATGGCTTCATCAAGATCCAGGGGATGGCTCCCGAATCGATGATCATGGCGGGCAAGGTGCTCACCGACGAGGGCTGGGGATGGGATTCCTGGATAGTCGCTGGTGTTGAGTGGGCTGTCGCAGGAAGTGACGGAGATCCCGGCACGCCGGAGGACGGCGCTCAGATCATAAGCATGAGCCTCGGCGGACTCGAGGTACCAAACGATGGGAACGATCCACTGTCGCTAGCCCTTGACCGCGCAGCTGAGTGGGGCGTTGCGAGCTTCGTCGCCT
>CAYOXJ010000199.1:0-2659 GCA_964407905.1 uncultured Thermoplasmata archaeon | reverse complement strand
TCCTACGCTTTTGAATCTGATTCGCGCGGAACACACGTTCTTTGATGTCCTCGCTCAGCTCGGTGCGACTTTTCTTCTCTTTTCCGTGGGCATGGAGATGAAGCTTTCAGAACTCAGAAAAGTGAGCCTTGTCGCGAGCTCAGTTGCGGTGCTAGGGGTCGTGGGCCCGTTCGTGGTGGGGTACTACGTCTCGCTGTTCCTCTTCGCCTCATCGGTCGAGTCCATGTTCATAGGTGCTGCACTCGTGGCCACGAGCGTCGGGATTACCGCGCGCGTGCTTGAAGACCTCGGAATGATTCACAGCATGGAGGCCAAGATAATACTCGGCGCGGCGGTCATCGATGACATCCTTGGGATGATCGTCCTGACCCTGGTCAGCGGGACCGCGATGGGCAGCCTCACAGCCTTCAATCTGGCGATTGTCGTGGGAGAAGCCCTGTTGTTCGTCGCGATAGTGACCATTCTGGGAACGCGAATGGTGAAGTACGCTTCCGGAAAGAGGGAGGTTCGCTTCGACAGGACCGTCAATGGTGCTTGGGCCGTCCACTATACGACCAGAGCGTTCAAGAGAGACAGCTGGTTCGAGAAGCTGAAGCAGAGACAGGCGCCATTCGTCATCATACTGATCGTCGTGTTCGGGCTCTCTGCGATGGCCTCCTTCGTCGGCCTCGCTGCCATCATAGGCGCTTTCTTCGCGGGGCTCATATTCTCGGATACGAAGGACACCTACGAGCTGGAGCAGAAGTTCGAGCCCCTGAACGTGTTTCTCGTGCCCTTCTTCTTCGTCGCCATGGGGGCGAGAGTGGACTTGGCTAACTTCTCAAGCGTGGTCCCCTTCGCCATAGTGATCACGATCGTCGCAATACTCAGCAAGCTCATAGGCTGCTCGTTGGGCGCAATCACCAAAGGCGAGAGGACTGCCATGATAGTTGGCGCTGGGATGGTGCCAAGAGGGGAGGTTGGCATAGTGGTCGCGATGATCGGACTTCACATGGGCACGATCGGCCAGGCAACATATTCGGTGATCGTCCTCGTCTCCATCGCCACAACGCTCTATGCTCCGTTCCTTCTGAGAACTGTGATTCGTGCGGAATCGAAAAGAAGGTATGCGCCGTCATGGTCTACTCGGGGCTTTCCGCCATGATTCGCAGGAAGTCTTCGAGATGTTTTGACAGCGCCTCGTTGTCGGTATAGCCGCATGCTGAAAGGTCTGGGGCCGCGATGAGCGCGGTCTTGCCATCGCTGATGACGTCGGTGGCGATGAGGGCTTTTCTTCTTACGACCTGCACATGGCGCGGAGCCTTCACAAATGGACTTGTGATCACGATGACCTTCACGCCTCTTGAGACAGCGGTCGAGAACTCCTTGCTGAGACGCCTCCTGATCTCCGGCAGCGAGGGAGAGGATATCACGAAGCTGTGTTCGGCCTTGTTCATCATCTCGCCGATCTTGTCGAGAACCCTATCCTTGCTCATGATGGTGTACACGAGCTGCGGCACGCCGCGCTCGGAGAGCATGTCCTTCAGCGCTGAGACCTTTCCAAACGACTCTTCAACATCCGCAACCAAGGTCTTGGACAGCTCTGAGGGATCGACCGGCGAGAAGGACATGGGACGACCTTGTTTCAATCTCACGAATCCCTTCTCCGCGAGGCTAACCATCACTTTGTAAGCAGAAGTTCTGGGGATCTGTGCGACTTCAGCTACAAAGTTAGCGGAGCCCGATCCCAAGGCGACGAGCGCGATGTAGGCCCTCGACTCGTACTCTGAGAGCCCGAACCTCGCAAGGGTTCCAGATATCTTGAGATACTCCTTCCGGAGGCCCTCGATGTCACCGCCCAAGTCAGCTATCGCTTTCTTCAGGTCCATTTGTAGCCGAATAAGCTACATAACATTTAAATGATTCTCCCATTGTTCTCCGTAGCAAGACGCGATTCGATGCTGACGAAGGAGAGCGCTGTTCCCAAAGGATTGCCAAAGGCCACGGAGAGCCTGTGCCCTGAGTGTCTCACAATCATACCCGCAACCATTCGTGACGACAGGGGGAAGGTCGTCATGGAGAAGACCTGCACGAAGCATGGCAGATTCCGAGACATCGTCTGGTCCGACACAGACATGTACTTGAGAGTTGAGAAGTGGGCCAAGGACGGAATCGGTATCACGAATCCTCAGATTCCGAAGGCGAAACAATGTCCATGGGACTGCGGGCTGTGCGACATTCACCTGAGCCACACGGGCCTCGCCAACGTTGACCTGACCAACAGATGCAACCTCAAATGCCCGATCTGCTTCGCGAATGCCAACGCTGCTGGATACGTCTTCGAGCCCGATTACGGCACGATCGTGAAGATGCTGAAGGTGCTCAGGGATGAAAGGCCCGTCCCGTGCCCGGCGGTCCAGTTCTCTGGTGGCGAGCCAACTATCCACCCTCAGTTCTTCGACATCATCAAGGCAGCAAGCCAGATGGGGTTCGCACAGGTGCAGGTGGCGACAAACGGCATCGAGTTTGCCAGAAACCTGGAATTCTGCCAGAGAGCGACTGACGCAGGCCTGAACACCCTGTACCTGCAGTTCGACGGCCTCAGGGGCGACATCTACAAACGCGCAAGAGGTGCGGACCTGCTCGAGACCAAGAAGAAGGTCGTCGAGAACTTCCGCAG
>CAYOXJ010000198.1:0-2663 GCA_964407905.1 uncultured Thermoplasmata archaeon | reverse complement strand
CGGAGCGTACGAGGCGGAACGCGTTGAACACCTGCTCAGCCACATGCAGCTCGAGAAAGCCATGTTGAGACAGGTCGAGGGAACCCGGAAAGAGGCGATCAAAGTGAGCATCTGGGTGAGCGCGCTTGTGCACGGAGTTGCACCGTTGTTGGCAGCATTCGTTCCCCTTGTTCCGTTCTTCTTCATGCCCCTCGACGCCGCGGTGGTAACGGCCATTGGCATGACGATTGCATTCCTGTTCGTCCTGGGAGCCTACCTTGGCAGCCTGATCAAGGAGATGATCGTCTACACAGGACTGAGGTTCGTAATAGCGGGCTTGGCGACCGCGATAATCCTGATATTAATAGGCGGACAGCCGTGATGGAATCCGGCAACCACGGCCTGTCGTTTTTGGTGATAACATTCGGCAAACTGCATTCAACATGCTCGTAATTCATTCAAGCTATCGAGAAATCCTCTGCTCTCACGTCGGCGATGTCAGAAGCTTGAGATCGAGCACCCCCTTCTGCGATTGAAGCGTTCTGGCGAGGGCTCGGATCCTCTCCGCCTGTCCCTTGAAGGCGATGACCTCGAGGCATGTGCTTCTCGAAAGATGCAGGTGCATCGTCGCGGTGACTACGTCGGGGAAATCGTGCTGGAGCTCGGTCAGGGCAGCTGCGGTCCTGCGCGAACGGTGATCGTAGGTCAGCAAAATGACGCCCGGCACTTGCCCCTTCTTGGCCAGGTCCCATTTCCTGCTGGAGACGAACTCCCGCATCGCCTCGCTCACTGCCTTGGATCTCGTTGGATGACCTAGGCCTTTTGAGATTGCATCAAACTCCTTGAGCAGCGTCTGCGAGACGCTGAGCGATATCCTGGTCTTGTCACCCATAGATGCTGAAATGGATCGCCGTGAGATAAGCATTGCCAATAGGGCAAAGAAGGGGATATATACGAGATGGCAGTTGTGTATTACGTAATCTCAAAAAGGTATTACAGGAAATGTGCTGAATGCATATCCCAGATGGACTGATGCATCCGCTCGTCGCTGCGCTTGGCTGGGTCGAGTTCCTCATCGTCCTAGCGGTAGTTCTCGCCATCACGGGCAAGAAGATCAGGGACAAGAACCTGCCGAGAGTCGCGATTCTGTCCGCCGGCATATTCGTCGCTCAGATGGTCAACTTCCCAATAGGCGGAGGCACCACGGGCCATCTTATAGGTGGAGCGCTGTTTGCTGTGCTCGTCGGGCCAGCTCTTGCTATCCTCGGCATGACTGTAGTCATCCTCATTCAGGCTCTGATGTTCGGAGACGGCGGAATCACGGCTCTGGGCTTGAATGCGCTGAACATGGCAATAATCGCGCCCTTGACGGGCTGGGGGGTCTTCAATCTGATCAGACCTCTCACTTCCAGGATGCAGAAGACGGGCGAAGGTGTTGCGTTGGCCAGTGGCGCTTGGGCTTCGGTATTCGTTGCCGCAGCGGCGTGCGCCGCTGAGCTCACGGTCAGCTACGCAGTTTCAAGCGGCGAATATGGAATCGCGCCAACCATCTCGATACCTTCCATGCTCGCCTACCATGCAGTTATCGCGGCCGGCGAAGCGGCAATCACGGTTGGCATTGTCGCCTACGTCATGAACGTCTCTCCAGAGATGATTCGTGGGCCGGAACAGGCTATTGTCACTCGGAGAGGGCTGGCGAGAGCATTCGCGTCCGCGAACTTCCGAGCTGCTGTCGCGATCATAGTTGTCTTCGCCCTCGCGCTTCCGTTCTACATCCTATACGCAAGCGAAGGAGCGGACGGGCTTGAGCAGACGATGGCGGATGCAGGAAAGGGGGAGGAAGAACCAATTGTCGCAGCCCCATTCAGCTACGGACAGGACTACTTCGGTGCACTGTTCGCCGGAATCATCGGCTTCCTGATCGTGGCACTTGCAGCGTCCGCACTGCTGAGAGCCCTGGGGACTGAACGGACATGATTGGTGGCGTTGGATTCGCTCATGTCCACAGTTCCAAGGGATGGAGCGATAGCTCCAGGCACAGTTGGTTCTGGCGATTGGATTCAAGAGCCAAGATACTTGGAGTGTTCGCCTTTGTATTAATATCGGCAATATTGACTCAGAGGACGCTAGTATTTGCCTCCCTTGCGATCTCGGTCCTCCTCGCAATCACAAGCATGGTATCTCCGGCTGGAGTGGTCAGATCGTACTTAGCAGCGTTGCCTTTCATCTTGCTCGCATCTGTGTCAGTGTTCCTGGTTGCTGGCACGGAAAGAGGAATCAATATGTTGGCCAGGACGAGCGCCTGCGTGATACCGCTCCTGGTTCTGGCGAGAGGCACTGAGACCTTTGACCTCTTCGCGGGCCTCAGAAGACTGCGGGTTCCAGCGTTGATCACGACTTTGCTCATGCTGACCCACAGGTACATCCTGCTCATGTCGGAGGAGCTTTCGCGCATGAGCGTCGCGAGAAAAGCAAGAGGATTCGCAGGAGGAAGGAGCCTCTTCGACAGGTATGGTCTGAAAGTCCTCTCGTACACTGCAGGCATGGTGTTCGTCCGCACGTCTGGAAAGGCGGACAGAGCTTACGAAGCATTGAGGGCGAGAGGATTTGACAGAGACATGACTGCATGGAGGGGAACGAAGTTATCCTTGCCAGACATTGTCTTCGTGTTCTGCTTCTTCTTC
>CAYOXJ010000197.1:0-2725 GCA_964407905.1 uncultured Thermoplasmata archaeon | reverse complement strand
TCATTGTGGGCACGTACGGTCATTCGGCTGACGGCAACCTCCACACGAAGATGCTCGTGGAACCCGGTTCCGAGGACAGCTGGAGAAGGGGCGAGCGGGCGGTCGGGCAGATCTACGAGAAGGTCCTCGAACTTGGAGGCACCGTGACGGGCGAACACGGGGTGTCAATCACGAAAGCGCCGTACATGAAGAAAGAGCGTGCCGACTCTCTCGAAACCATGCGGAAGATCAAGAAGGCCCTCGACCCTAAGAACATCATGAACCCCGGGAAGATGTTTGACTGGGAGGGCAACATCATCGCGCATCTGAGGTATCCCGCGTTCCTGGAGACCGCCGGGTGCATGCCCTCACAGACCTGTGAGGGCAAGGACGAGCAGAAGGCCGGCGGCAACTAGAACAGCGATGTACACCGGCCTGTTCCAGGCCCACACCTTCGATCCATCGAGCGGCGGGATGGGGATCATGTTGAACGCTGCGAGGAACACGTTGAAGAAATAGAGGCTTCCTGCGATCTCGCTCACGATTTCCGGCCAACCTGCAGGTGAGAGAAAGGCGAAGGGCATAGAAGCAAGTGCTATTGCCAGATTCGAACCGGGACCTACAAGGCTTATCCTGCCATTCTCCTCACGCGATACCCTGCCTGCGATGTGCACTGCACCCGGGGCAGCGAAGAGGACCCCGAATACTGAGATGAAGAGAGCAAGGGCGAGGCCTCTGAAGTCCGCCCTGAACTCGGCCCAGCAGCCGTATTTTCTGGCGAGGAACTTGTGCGACATCTCGTGGACGAAGAAGCCAAACACGACCGAGAGCAGGGAGAGGCCGAGATAGAAGCCGATGCCGTGTCTGCTCGGATCATAGATTACGAGCGTGAAGGCCACTGTGAGCGCTGATACCGCCGCAGCGATGTGCTTCAACTCCGTCTTGCTGAAGAGTGGCGGCCGTCCGTAGAGCGATCCATGACCATGAGGGGACAGAACGTAGCTCGTGCTGAACTGTGGTTCTACGATTCTGTACTCGGAATCGCGATCGTAGGGCATCGAAGGGCATTGAATACCAGCCGATAGTTAATCCTTCTGGAAGGACAAATCATTGTACCCAGCCGCCTAGGTATGTCATGCAGATAAGTTATTTACAGCCATTTGGCATAGCTTCGAACCGTGAACAAAAGGTTCAGACATTCGCGTCCGACAATGTTCTGGTGCGACCCGTGCAATGTGCCCCTCATGGGCAACACCTGCGGGAGATGCGGAAGGAGGGGTCGCCGCGTCGAGCTAGCCCCGCCAGGGGACGTGCGGCTCGCGTTGGAGGGGACGAAGCGAAGGCTCAGGTATCTCTTCCTCAAGCAGTTCGGCGTCCAGCAGCTCGTGCCTGATATCCTGGTTCTGAACAAGTCCTCGGGCGAGGACCGTTCTGACGAAATCATAATCGATGGCAGAAGGGTTGCACTGCTCACCTACGACCTCGAGATGCAGGACTACGCGCTCACCCTCAGAATAGATGGTGCGCGCATGCTCTCTCGTTTGCATGCCAAGAAACTGATCACGCTCAAGAAGGCCGAGGGCCACATGAAAGGCAAGCACCTGCCTCCTGGAGCGATCGAATCCTTCGACCCAGGGATAAGAAAAGGGGACGAGGTCATCCTACAAATGGGGAAGTTTATTGGCTGTGGGTCGGCCAAGGTCGATGCCAATGAGCTGAGGACCGCCGAGAAAGGGGTGAAGGTCAGGGATTTCGCACAGGCGGGACCTCAAGGTCCTGGGCGAAGAGCCTGGACGAGGGACGTCATCAAGGCGAACATGCAGTATCTCGCAGCGAAGAAGGCCAAGGCGGAGCTTGAGCTGAGAGAGACCATTGCGAAGTATGATATTCCGCTGACGGTCTCCTTCAGCGGTGGGAAGGACAGCCTCGCGGTTCTTGATCTTGTGTCCTCAATCACGAGAGATTTCACAGCCATTTTTGTGGACACAGGCCTCGAACACCCGCAAACTAGGGAGCATGTGAGAAGACTCGCTAACCGGAGAGGATTCCGATTGCTCGTGGCGCCTGCGGGAGACGCATTTGACGATAGCTTCCCTGCGTTCGGTCCGCCGGCGAAGGATTTCAGATGGTGCTGCAAGGTCTGCAAACTAGCTCCTGCAACGAAGGTCATCGAGGACAAGTTCCCGAAGGGCACTCTGACCGTCGAGGGCAACAGGCGCCTCGAATCATTCTCCAGAGCATACACAGATCTCGTCCAGAAAAACCCATTCGTTCCGGGCCAGACGACAGTCAACCCGATCAGGGACTGGACTGCCCTGGACGTGTGGCTGTACATCGTGTGGCGGGGCCTCGAGTACAATCCGCTCTACGACGAGGACATCGAGAGAGTTGGGTGCTGGATGTGTCCGTCCTCATTGGCAAGCGAGTGCGTCGAGATCTCACGAATCAGTCCTGAGCTCGCGAAAGCATGGGATCTGAAGCTAGATGCTTGGGCAGTGGAGAATGAGCTGCCGAGGGAATTCGTGAAGTACGGATTCTGGCGCTGGAAGCAGCTGCCTCCGAAGATGAGAGATCTGGCGAACAGGCTGGGCATTGAGGTCAAGCCCAAAAGGGCAGACACCCTGACCTTGCACGTGATCAAGGGCGTGAGCCCGTGCGCTGCGGGCGGCTATTCGGTTGAGGCAGTGCTTAACATGCCCGAGACGAAGGGCCTGAGACTGGTCGCAGAGCTCCTGAAGACTGTCGG
>CAYOXJ010000196.1:0-2754 GCA_964407905.1 uncultured Thermoplasmata archaeon | reverse complement strand
CCCCTTCGCTCGCAGACCATAGGAGATGTTCTCCCTGACGCTCATGTGAGGGAAGAGCAGATAGTCCTGATAGACAAATCCCAGGCCACGCTTCTCAGGCGGCTCAACACTCAAATCCCTGCCATCCATCTTGACCGAGCCGCTGCTGGGGTGTCTGAACCCAGCAATGAGCTCCAGCAGCACGGTCTTTCCCGCCCCAGTAGGACCTAGCACAACTAGCGTTTCGCCCTTGTCGACTCTGAAAGAGATATCGTGCATGAAGAACTTGCCAGCTCTGTAGTTGAGGGACTCTGTTTCAATCATTGAGGCTCCTCCTGCCGGCGCTTCCATATGGCAGTCAATGTCCGAGTCACGATGAATATCGAGACACATATGACGATGAGAAGCGCGGCCACGGGCATCGAGTCGCTCAGGCCACCGTGCAAGTTCTTCTCGTAGATGAGCGTTGGAATGACCCTCGGAAAGAAGGCAATGATGACGACCGCTCCGAATTCGCTCACAGCCCTCGCCCATGCCATCACGGCACCAGTGATTATCGAGGATGCGGACAGCGGGATCGTCACGGTCAGGAACGCTTCTCCTCTCGTCGCGCCAAGGGATCTGGCCACGTTCTCCAGCCTTTCATCGACAGCCTCGAAGCCCTCTCTCGCAGCGTTGACAACGAACGAGCAGCTGACGAACATCATCGCGAAGACGATGCCGAGAACGTGATCCTCGAACTGAAGGTCCATCGCGCTCATTTGCTCTGAGAAGAGGCCCATGCGTCCAAACACAACCAGAAGGGCGATACCAGAGATTGTGTGCGGTATCACCACAGGAAGATCTATTATGCTTTGGACCACACCCTTTCCACGGAAATCAACCCGAGCCAGGACGTATGCCAGAGGGACGCCGAGGAGGCATGACAAAGCAGTTGCCATCAGAGCCGCCCCGAAGCTCGTAGCTATGGCTGACCGTACCTCACGTTCGCCATATGCCGCAGCGATCTCCCCAGCATTCTCCCTCGCAACCGTGGCCACAATCGGGAGCGATATGAATACGAGAAGTATCGCGCCCGCTACTGCGAAGAGAGCAATCAGCGGATCCGGTCTCGTAGCACTCTTTGTGCGCTTCGAGCTCAACCTCAGGTCACCAGCTGCTGCAGATCATCGGGGACCTCGGGCTTCCAATACCCGGCATATGCAGGTGAAATCGGCTCCTGACCAGCTTCCTCCATCACGTCCTGGCCCGTCTCCCCCAGCAGCATGGCCACGAATTTGACAGCCATGTCGGGATGTTCGCTTGTGCTGGGGATCGTGACGCCGTATACTATCGGGGACCCCTTGACGGTCTTTATCTTGCTCGCATTCGTGCTGTCGGCAAACTGCTTCACCCGGACTTTCGAGTAGAGCGATGCAAAGGCGGTATCGTTGAGGTTGACCTCCCTCGGCAGCTCGAGATATCTCTCGCCCGATGATGCATGGCGGTATGCGACGCTTTCATAGATGAACAGGTAGTCTATCGAGCCGGACTCAAGCGCGCTTGTGAGGTCAACCTCGGCACTTCTGATCATGAGCTTGTCAGTGTTGGTGACCGTGAGGACTGACGGCACATTGACCGTGTAAGTCCCGTTTGCTGTGTCATACGTCACGCCTAACATGTTCGTGTTGTTGAGCACGAGGTCCTCGTAGATGTTGGCGTCTCCATATTGCATCTGAGCAAGGAGCATCACCATCTGGGCCCTGTACCCTGCAGGGTCGTCATTCGGGCTCGAGAACCCGAATTTCACATCCGACATCCTCAGAATGTTGAACCAGTTGTCCGCCGTGAGCTGCTCGTGATGGGCGCTCTGGTTCGTGTAGGCGATTATCATGCTGTTCTTGGCGAACTGGATGCTGAAGTTCGCGGCCTTCGGGGTCGCGTTGATCATCATCGACGGAATCAGGGAGTAGTCAGCGACAGCGAGGACGTCACAGGTTTGCCCCAGACCAGTGACACGCCGAATCATGTCTGCACTGCCTCCAGAGGTGACCTGGACATCTACATTCTTGTGCGATTCTTCGAAAAGCGTCTCCATGTCCTTTCCTTCCGGCATGTCATCGAACGGTTCCGCGAGACTTCCTGCGGTGTAGACCTTCAGGACTATGGTCTCTGCGTTCCTGCTCGACAGAAGGTACAGTCCAACGCCGCTGCCGATAACCACCACACAGACTGCCAATACGACAATCGCCTTCAGAGTCCTCAGATCCATGTAATACTCTCCAAGCCGATATGCTCGACCAGGCATATCGCTGGACGTATTTAGCCCTTTGGCGGGCATGAAACCCAGGATAAGATACGACTGGACTACCTTCTCCTCAGCTTCGGGTTGAAGATCTCGTCGAGGGCATATCCAATGAATGTGAAGCCCAGCACGACGAAAACGATGCAGAGACCTGGTATGACAATCCAGCTGAACAAACCTTGGATCATCGCTCCGTAGGCTTCGGCTTCGTAAAGGATGTTCCCCCAGGTCACGACCTCATTGGGCGGTGGCCCGAGGTTGATGTAGCTCAGAGTGCTCTCAGAGAGAATGGAGATAGCTACCGTGAGAATCGTATTGGCAAAGATGAGCGGAAATACATTCGGAAAGATATGCTTCCAAACGATATGGGAATCGTCTGACCCCAACGCCCTTGCTCTCTCGATGAACGCGCGCTCCTTGATTGAGAGAACCTGAGCTCGGACTATCCTCGCAGTACTGGACCATCCGGTGATACCTATCACGAATATGAC
>CAYOXJ010000195.1:0-2768 GCA_964407905.1 uncultured Thermoplasmata archaeon | reverse complement strand
GAGTTCGAGGAAGGGCTCGCGAACAGGAAAGCCATCTACCTGCCGTTCCCGCAGGCGGTGCCGAGGAAGGTTACGATTGACGCTGACCACTGCAGAATGATCACCCAGGGCAAGTGCGGTGTGTGCAAGAAGGTGTGCCAGGCCGGGGCAATAGACTACGAGCAGAAGGACAACACCGTCGAGGTTCTTGCTAAGGCCGTTATCGTCGCCACCGGGTTCGATCTTATGGATGCTCGGAGGCTCCCGCAGTTTGGACTCGGGACCTGCAAGGACGTGGTCACATCGCTCCAGCTGGAGAGGGTTCTGTCAGCCTCTGGACCGACGGGAGGGCACCTCGTCAGGCCGTCTGACGGCACGGAGCCGAAGCGCTTGGCCTTTGTGCAATGTGTTGGCTCGAGAGATACGAAGGTCTACAGGTACTGCAGCAGTGTCTGCTGTATGTATGCGACGAAGGAATCGATCCTCTTGAGGGAGCATGTTCCAGACGTTGACACGACGATATTCTACATGGATATGCGCGCGACTGGGAAGGGCTTCCAAGAGTTCGTCCACAGAGCCGAGAAGTCGTACGGCGTGAGGTACGTTCGGGCAAGGCCTGCATATGTTCAGCCCGCACATGGCGACAAAGGCGTTCTCGTGACCTATGAGACGGGAGGGCTTGCAGGTGAGCAGGTAACGGAGGAATTCGACATGCTCGTGCTGTGTCCTGCGCTGATCCCATCGCAGGGCTTGAAGCATCTCGCGAAGACGTTGAGGATCGAGCTTGACGAGGAGGAGTTCGTAAAGACGCCGTCGATGTTCAGGCCCATCGACTCGACCAGAAAGGGCATTCTTGTCTGCGGGTTCGCGGGCGAACCGATGGACATCCCAGACTCAGTTTCGCAGGCCTCAGGAATCGCGGCGAGAGTGGCGGAGCTCATCGCCGAGGGAGGGTGACGATGCCCCGGATAGGCGTGTTCATCTGCCACTGCGGCCACAACATCGCATCCACGGTGGGCATAGAGAAGGTCGTCGAATATGCGAAGTCGCTCCCTGGAGTCGTCTACGCCGACCATAACATATATTCCTGCTCCGAGGAGGGCCTGAGTTCGATCAGGAGGAGCATCGAGGAGAACAAGCTGGATCGAGTCGTCGTCGCAGCGTGCACCCCGAGGACCCATGAACCGCTGTTCAGAAGGACTTGCGAGCTCGCTGGCATCAACAAGTACCTGTTCGAGTTCGTCAACATCAGAGAACACTGCTCCTGGATACACACAAAGGAGCCCGATATGGCAACGGAGAAGGCGAAGAGGCTCATTGCGATGGGCGTTGCGAAAGCGGGGCTGCTCGAACCGCAGACAGAGAGCGAAGCGGAGGTTGTTCCCACAGCCGTTGTCATAGGCGGAGGTGCAGCTGGCCTCGCGGTAGCATCATCCTTGGCCGCGCAGGACATAGAGACACACCTGATAGAGAAATCATCGCGACTGGGCGGCATGTTGAACGACATTTCAGTCATTGGCCCTGAGCTTGAGGAGACAAAGCCCCTTCTCGACGCGATGCTTCGTGTATTGAAAACCTCGCCGAAGGTCCACGTTCACACGGACACGAGGCTCACGGCCGCCAAGGGTTTTGTCGGCAACTTCGAACTCACGATTGACGAGAAGGGAGAAAGCAGGAACATCAAAGCAGGTTCGATCGTTGTTGCTGCCGGCGCGAAGGAGCTTGTCCCGACAGGCGAGTATGGCTACGGCTCCATACCTGGCGTCATCACACAGCTCGATCTCGAGAGGATGCTCGCCAAGGGCGAAGTGCCGAAGCGCTCAGTGTTCATTCTGTGTGTGGGAAGCAGACAGCCCGGCCGCGAGTACTGCTCAAGAGTCTGCTGCAACGTGTCGCTGAAGAACGCCATGAGGATAGCCGAAGCCAGGCCTGATTCGACTGTTACGATCCTGCACAGGGACATCATGAGCTACGGCACGGCATCGGAGAAACTCTATCGGGACGTCTCGGAGAAGGGCGTGCAGTTCCTGCGATACAGTCTCGGAAATCCTGCCAAGGTGAGAAGTCAGGACAATGGAATCATGGTCGAGGTCAACGATGAGACGCTCGGCGAGGACATTGGGCTGCTGACGGATGTGCTCGTCTTGGCGACCCCAATGGTGTCGATGGAGGATGCGACAGAGATCGCGAAGCTGCTCAAGGTCCCACTGGACAAGCACGGTTTCTTCCTCGAGGCGCATGTCAAGCTCAGGCCGGTCGAGTTCGCCACTGACGGGGTGTTCATATGCGGCTCCGCCAGATGGCCAGCTAGTGTAAGGGAAAGCATAAGCCAAGGCCTGGCCGCGGCCGCGAAAGCGGCCATTCCGATCAAGAAGGGCAAGGTCGTCATAGAGGCGATCACCGCCTGGTCCGACCCGGACAAATGCGCCGCGTGCGGCAACTGCGTCGCCGCGTGTCCATACGAGGCAATCGAAATAGTGGACTCGGACAAGGGCAGGACTGCGAAGGTCAACGAGGCGCAGTGCAAGGGCTGCGGGACGTGCGTTGCGGCCTGCCCGAACGACGCGATGCAGCAGAAGGGTTTCACGACAAGGCAGCTGGGAGCGATGATCGACGCCCTGGTGAAGAATGCTCTGGAGGAGTCGCCATGACTGGGTTCAACCCGACCATCCTGGCGTTCTGCTGCAACTGGTGTTCGTATGCGGGTGCGGACCTCGCGGGCGTGAGCAGGCTCCAGATGCCTCCGAACGTTCACGTTGTGCGTGTGATGTGCAGTGCGAGCGTCAAGC
>CAYOXJ010000194.1:0-2795 GCA_964407905.1 uncultured Thermoplasmata archaeon | reverse complement strand
GTCATTCCCCAGTCGATCATGTCACACACCACGAGGCCCATCTTTGCTGGCGTCATGGCGCCGGACAATGTGAGAACCTTGAAGCACTTGTCATCCTCGACCATCGCCTGCAACGCCTCAGCAGCCTCGCCCACACTCCTGGCTCCAAAGCTGCATCTGGACATGCCATCGACAATATCCGAGACCGTCCTGCACTTGGTGAGGTCGAGCGGAGCAAGAGGTTTGAGCCCGTCACTTATGCCATCATGAAAAGCCTTCGCATTTCTCATCTTCCTGTGCTCACGCAGTATCACACCCCCTAGTCCCAATCGCGAATTGTCATGAGGGCATATCACTGCTTCGGAGATCCCGGTTCTTGTGAATCATGCCCGCCGACGTCGGTGACAAACACCGCTGCAGCGATGACCGTTGTGTACAATCCGGTCTTGTCGCCCTCAGCTGTCTTGGTGACGTTTAGTGATCTGACTATCTTCCCGCTCATTTTGTAGATGTCCTCTCTCTCGTCCCAGTCCTTTTCAGGATCGAAAGGTATTCCCAGGGATGTCGCTAGCATAGTGGCGGCAAGATCCTCAGAGTAATGTCCTGAGACCTCCGCGTTTGCGCCGAAAGCATGATATTCCGACAGATAGCCGTAGTGCGTGCCGTCCGCCGGAACGGCGCAGCCAATCGAGGCAGCGACCATTCTGTTGGGCTCGTTAGTCGAATTCCTCGCCATCACACAGAAAATGATCTGACCTGGCACCAATTCCTTCAGCCCTTCCTCTCTCGGGATGATTTCGCACCCCGGAGGGATGATGCTCGACACCGAAACCAGATTGTACTTCTCAATCCCAGCATCGCGAAGGGCCATCTCGAATGACTGCAGTTCGTACTTGTGTCTGCCAACTCCTTTTGTGAAGAACAGTCTCTTAGGAACTACTCGCATGAGTGTAATTGTTGCTATCAAGTTCTTAAGTCTAGTCCTCGAAGTCCTTTGGACTGCAGAAACGTGCCCGCGAGAATCTTCGTTTGATGATCTGAGGAACATGAAGAGGACTGCTGTTAATCTGTCCGCTTACTGTGTGCGCATCGCTCTTGGACGTGCAGTTCAACAAAAAAGAAAAGAGAGGGGGGAAATGGGAATAGTAGTTGGCTTTAGAAGGGATATATAAGCATTCTTTTGACCTCGCATCCGAGGCCATCGTGCCCTCGGCAAGTTGAAATACTACCTGTGTTCGCAATGCCAGTTCCGCATCTTCAGGTCCGGAGGGAACCTCCTCAGATGGCCTTTCGTCTTGCTCGCAGGTAGTCCACAACGATGCGTTTCTGCCCTTTCCTTAGAATCTCCGAAAGAGTCGCCTGAGATACACCGGTGAGCTTCGCAAGGTCCTTGAGCTTCGTTCTGCGCGGCGTTTCGAAGAACCCGCGCTCGAACGCCATCATTATGATTTCCTCCTGACGGCTGGTGATCACCTCGCGCTCGTCGATCGGCGTGAGCTTTGTGAGTTCCACCTCGCATTTCCTCCTCCTAAGTTTGTCCACAAGCCTCCTGACTTCATCCCTATCGCTCGTCATGATGCGCCAGACGATTGTATCGTCCTTGCGGACGCTCGCAGACACAAGATGGCAGTTGGAGGTAGCCAGAGCTGCGCATGCAAGGCACCTGAAGGTGACGACCTCGCCCATTAGCCTGCCCGACTCCACGAAGTCGAGGTCGAAGGTTTTGACCCAGGGCTCGCCTTTGAGCTCCAACAATATCCTCTCCAGATCGGCCTGAGCGCCTTGAATCTCGACGAGGTCCCGGACACCGTACTTCCCGGCGGGCCGTCTGTTGACTATCTTGAGGGACACATCATGCCTTTTCGGGATCTCAGTAATCCACATCTTCGGGACCTTGATCAGGAGCTCGCCCTCCATCATCCGAACACACACGCCCCGGACAATCACGCCCTGCTCGCATGTGAGCCCTGAGAGACCATCCTCAGGACTTTGTACAGCACCCTGGGGATCTCGTCGAAGGTCGATACCGGATACATGTGCCCCCGGCCGTTCCTGGCCATGCCCTCGCACGTGGACGGCTGGCAGTCGTGGCTCTCAGTCATTATGACGAACAATCGTTTGTAGGCAGCAGCGGCCTCTGTTGGGTCCGCGCCGACAGTGTAGTTCCCGTCTGTTATCATGATCCCGACCCGATTCTTCGCCGACGCGAGCGAGAGCTCCTCCTGCCCCTTTCTCAGAGCCCCCTCGATGTTAGTGTATCCGCCAGCGTGAGCATCCAGAAGGTCGGAAATGAGGTCGTCGAGGCTCTTGAACTGGTTCACGCGCTTCAGGACCGTTGGCCTGTCGTTGAACGTTATCAGAAGGTAGTCAACGGTCTTCAGCCTGAAGGCTAACACAGCAATGGCTGCCGTGGCCATTGCGAGCTTGTCCCCGCTCATCGACAGGCTGGCGTCGAGCATCATGGCGACAGCCAGCTGCTTCGGCTCCCTTTTCTCCACGATCAGGTCCGATGGCTCGATGTGTTCCTTCTCGACTACCCTCTCAAGAGTGGATTCGACGTCGATCTCCGCATCCTCTCCTAGCTTGTACTCAGTTCTCGATATGTACGATGGGAGGGAGACTGGTCCAAGCAGCTCAAGAACATGCTTTATCGTGGCCTTTATCGCAATCCGTTTCGCGAGCTCGACAAGCGTCTGATCCTTGAGCCTGACTCTCAGCTGAGAGTAGTTCTGAGCGATGGACCATCCGACGTCCTCGTTGCTGAGCAGCTCGTAGGATTCGCCCTCCTCAATCACATGGACCAGGTCTGAGATGTC
>CAYOXJ010000193.1:0-2799 GCA_964407905.1 uncultured Thermoplasmata archaeon | reverse complement strand
ACTACCTAAGGGCCGGAGATATCCAAGAGAGGCTGTTCCATCTCATCAGAGCGAACCGCTCTCTCGAGGCTGAAATGATGATGGCTAGGCTCGGCGAGGATCTGCTCGCTCAGGGCAACGTCCAGAGGCTTTGGGAGATGCTGTCGTTCTTCGAGGCGTCAAAGCACAAGTACAAGCAGCCAGTCATGCTTCTGAAAGCCAGGACAGCGAGCCTCATCGGCGAATACGACAAGGCATGGTCAATCCTCCAGAGCATTTCGACTGAGAGCGAGAGCAAGTTCCGTGCTGAGGCGCTCGTCGAGATGGGCAAGATAAGGAGCAAGAAGGGCGAGCTCGAGGAGGCATCGAAACTTTTCTCTGAGGCATTGGAGCAGGCCCGAGAACTTCCGTGCGAACGTGCGAAGGCGTTGCGTGGCCTCGGCGTCGTCCAGGGCAAGCTCGGCGATTACTCGAAGGCCCAGGAGTTCTTGGAGAGGAGCGCGAAGGACGCGATGGCCGTCATGGATTCCAAGGGCATGCTCCTGGCGCACCTGGAGCTGGGCAACGTGTTCATCGGGAGAGGCATGTATCAGGAGGCGATCGACCACTTCTCGAAGTGTGCTGCAGGCTTCGGGCCCGTTGAGCTCACGAATGTCCACATAAACATGGGCATCGCGAACGCCTACCTCGGCCGAAACGACGAGGCGAGGCTGCACCTCGAGAACGCAATCAGGCTTGCCGACGAGACGGGACAGCCCCGATCTCGAGCGTATGCGTTGACGTCCCTGGCGGAGGTCCTGATCAAGTCGGGCCAGACGGAGACGGCGAAGGAGCACTGCTTCCGGGCTCTCGATGTTGTCACTGAGCTCGGTGACAAGCTGGGCATCTCGGCTGCGTATGCGAATCTCGGGATGGCCGAGCGCATTTCTGGCAACCTGTCCGCCAGTGAAGAGTACTATGATGAGAGCCTCGCAGCCCTGAAGGGCGTGGACGCGCCCTGGAGGATGGGGGAGCGGAAGATGGAGTTGGGCATGCTGCTGGAGGAGAAGGGCGATGTCGGCCGTGCGAGGAAGATGTTGGAGGAGTCCAGGGACCTCTTCAGAGGCATCGATGCCAAGGACATGTTGTCAAAGGTGGAGGACGCGCTCAGAAAGCTTCCCAGTGAGGAGAGGTGAACCCCGGCTCGCTATATCTGGGGGGCCTTCTTCAGCCAATCGATATCTGATATGTAGATGTCTCTTATGTCCTTCAGGTCCCAGATGAGCATTGCCAGCCTCTCGAGCCCCAGGCCCCATGCGAGCACTGGCTCTTTGACTCCTAGGGGCTCAGTGACCTCAGGCCTGAATATGCCCGCGCCCCCTAGCTCCATCCACTGGCCGTTCCAGTTGATCTCGACCTCAAGGGATGGTTCCGTATACGGGAAATATCCTGGGCGCACGCGCATCTTCGGGATGCCCATGCGCGCATAGAATTCCTTGAGCACCCCCACGAGCATGTCGAAGTTGGACCCCTCCTCGCACACGATGCCTTCGATCTGAGTGAATTCCGGCAGGTGAGTCGAGTCCATGGCCTCGTTCCTGAACACCCTACCAATCGAGAAGACTTTGAACGGCGTCTTCGGGTTCCTCGCGATGTACCTTATCGTGTTCACCGTCGTGTGCGTGCGCAGCAGGGCCTTCTCAGCCTCCTCTCTGCTCCACTTGTATCTCCAGCCCAGGGACCCGGTCTTCCAGCCGTTCTCGTGCACCTGCCGGACTATGTCGACCAGCTTGTCATCCTGGGACAGGTCGATCTTCTCCGGATTCTGAGAATAGAACGTGTCGTGGAGCTCCCTCGCGGGGTGGTCCTGGGCGGTGAACAACGCATCCATGTTCCAGAACGCGCTTTCGAGGTAGCCTCCTGTGATCTCCGTGAAGCCCATGGTCAGGAACGCCCTGCGGGTCTTTTCGATCAGGATCGTCATCGGGTGCAGCCTCCCACCGTAGATGGTCGGCGCGAACGCCTTCACATCGTACTTCCTGACCTCAACCTCTCGCCACCTTCCAGTCTGGATGAGCTCCGGCGTGAGCTGAGCAACCTCTTCGACGATTTTGAGGTCGAGCTTGGCTATCTTCGCGCCCTCTTCCGTGAGGGATATCTTCCTTGAAGCGACGCGTCTCTCGTTCAGGATGTCCCTTCGCGATTTCAGCTGGTCAAGGATCTCCTTGCTCACTTCCTCTTCTGAAACATCTCCTCTCGCGAGCCTCTCGATCACCAGCTCGTCCTCGCTCTTCCCAGTCAGCGCGTCCTTTCCCTTGTCCGTGAGAGTGATAATCGTTTCCTTCCCATCCTTCGAGACTTCGCCCCAGCCTTTCTTCCGAATCCATCCGAGAGCTATGGATATCTCGTCATCCTTGAGCTTGTCGCTGCGCTTCAGATCGGCCATCGAGCCCTTGCCGCGATGCTCCTTCGCGAGGAGTTCGAGCGCGATCCTTTCAGGAAGCGGTTTGGCCGCAGAGTCAGGATGTCTGAGCGCATATCTGCTCGAGATCACCTCATCTATCTTGACCAGTCCCTTGGCCTGAAGCCAAGAGGAGGCGTTCATGACCTCGACCAGCTGGGAGAGGCCGCTCGCGCGTTGGATGTCCTCTGGGCTCGCGCTCTTGAGCTCGTTCAAAGCCTTCAGGACCTTCTTCTCGAAGTAGCTCAGCCGTTCGATGACGTCCTTCCCGGACATGCCAACGCCTGATTGAGAGAACCGCTTATGTACTTTTCCGGAGTCTGGCCAGTCAGTAATCTATCTCCGGCTCGTATGGTTTGATATCGTACACGGGGCTACCA
>CAYOXJ010000192.1:0-2818 GCA_964407905.1 uncultured Thermoplasmata archaeon | reverse complement strand
AGGGAAGGAGAGCACGTTGTTTCTTGAGTCGAGGAGGATCGGCCAGACGGCGTTCGGTTCGACGATGTGGCCGTATTCGATTCCCTTGGGATGCCTTTCCAGAATCTTCCGTAGACTCATTCGCTCGCTCGTTCCAAGCGGAACGAAGCTGATCTCGTCGGGTCTCGCGACGCTGTATTTCAGCGGCGGAGCGATCAGATCGAACTCGTAGAGCCCTATCGAGGATCTCCTTCGTCGCCGACCGTAGCTCTCATCGAGCTTGTCTTGGAGATGCATCAGGCCGCGAATGGCGGCATCTGATAACCTCACATTCTTTACAATGGAGCACGCAATGAACGGTCTTATCTTCTCCAAGCGAGGATCGACACTGATCGATACGCCTGACGAACCTGCTACCGTGTAATCTGTAACACCTTTCTCGAGTCCTAGGATTCCACGCAGAGCCCTCGCAATACCCTCAGGTGACCACAGGTCCGGTCTGTTTGTATCCTTGTTTTCGAGGCTGAGTTCCTCAACCCCACTCTCCTCCGATAAGATGCGAGTTGCCTCGCACTTGATCTGACTGAGGATCTTGTTAAGTGCCGTCAGATCTTGGGGTAGTTTCCTACGCACAAGTTTGTCAAGGTCCTGTTGCTCCACGGTTATAGTGACCATTCTAGAGCAGCACCTGTCGTCTCATCCAATCGAGGTCTTGAGAAAACAGCGATCGCATGTCGTCGATAGCAGCCTTCATCATGAAGAGCCGCTCGACGCCCAGTCCCCATGCTATGACCGGGACATTGATCCCGAGGGGAAGAGTGAGCTCGGGACGAAAGATACCGGATCCCCCGAACTCGAACCAGCCTGCTCCTTCCTTGTAGGCCTGAAGCTCAACACTGGGCTCAGTAAAGGGGAAGTAATCCGGGTTGAACCTAACCTTGTCAGCGCCCGCGATGTCGATGGCAAATCTCTCGAGCACTCCCAGAAGATCTCTCAGCGTGAGATCTTCTCCGACGACTATCCCCTCGACTTGGTTGAACTCTGTGAGATGCGTCTTGTCGACCTTGTCCGGTCGAAAACACCTTGCGATTGAGAAGTACTTCCCAGGAACCTGTAGCTCCTCACTGACGAGGGTTCTTGCGCTCTGAGCGGTTCCGTGGCTTCTCAAGATCAGTCGGGCCGCTTCCTTTTCAGAGTAGGAGCAACGCCAACCAGTCGACCCGGTCCTCCAGCCGGACTCATGCGTCGCCTTCACGTCTTTTAGATAGCGGGCGAAGGGAGCAGGATCGCCGTACTCGGGCGACTTGATCAGATATATGTCGTGAACCTCACGCGCCGGATGATCTTGAGGCATGTAGAGCGCGTCACAGTTGAAGAACATCGTCTCAATGATGGGCCCAGTCATTTCCTTGAATCCGAGCGCGATCAGCTTCCACTTGAGTTCGTCCAAGAAGCGCCGATAGGGTTGTTTCTTCCCCGGCCAAGAAGCTGCGACCTCTGCTCGAACATCGTACTTCCTAAGCCTGGTCTGCCGCCAACTTCCCGTAGCCACCATCTCAGGGGTCAGCTTGCTGACTTCAGGCAGAATCGTGATTCCCTGTTGAGCGATCCTCAAACCCTCCGAGGTGATGACGACTACCTTCTCCGTCCGCTGGCGAACAGTAGCGAGCTTTCTTTGCACCAGCACTTGGAGTTCAACCAGATCACCTGGGTCAAGGCTGGAGGTATCGATGTCTGCGCGTCGAGAAAGAGTCTGGAGTAGGTCTTCATCGCGTGATCTCTCCGCGAGCTTGTCCGCAACTATCACGGTCTTGTCGTCGATTGTTTCGAGAGTTGCCCATCCCTTCCTCTTGAGCCATCCATAGACGATCGAAAGCATCTCCTCCGGAATGTTTGCTGTTTTGGCGGCCTCAGACGCTTCCATTCTCCCGCCGTTCTCGATCACTACTCTTGCGATCCTTCGTTCGGGCAATCCTTGCTCGGCGTACGTTCGCCCTTCAGGAGTCAGAGAAGCCAACTGCACAGGTCGGCTCTCTATCGAAACGTAGCCTCTCTCACTTAGAGTGAGAGCCGCCCGCATGACCGCTGCTTCGTCGAGGCCAGTCTCAGCTGCGATCTGGGACGGCTTTGCAGTTCCTTCCAGAGGCGAAGCAAGCGCTTGGAGTGTTCTTCCCTCATGTTCTCTGAGTTCAGTCATGGCAACAGATCCTCCGTTCCGATTCACTGATGTCAGGACTTCCAAGTAAGAGCACGTTTAGGCTGACATGTGATCCTACGCGTGAAGCTGCAGACCGTGTCGGTTCAGGCGCCGGTGGGGAGCATGAAAATGCAGTCACCGCAATCGCTGCTCCCGCATCTCATCACGAATCTCCGGATACTTTCCGACGGTAGGTAGCCGTCAGATGGTATATTAGTCCTGCGCCAATTCACTCTGGCAAATTGAGGTCTTTGGATTCTGCCAGGAACTCTTTCATTTGATCTTTGGCTTTCTCCCGTCTCGCCTGATGTTCGATGAGAAATGGTTTCACACGTTCTGCGAGTATCTGTTTGCATTCTCCACATAGGATGGCGCCTGAGAGGCAGTTCCTTCGAAGTTCCTCGATTTCTTTGTCGTTGTCCATGAAGAGAAAGTACTCATAATGGTAGACGCTGCAAATGTCCGGATTCGCGCCTAGTCTTCTCTGTTCATCCACCGTGGCTCGCCCGCCCGTGAAAGCGTTCATTATCTTACGTTCAGCCACCTCAGGCGTGTCAGTAGTGAAGATAGCAGTCTCGGGCATCGAGGCTGACATCTTCCCTCCCTTTCCAAGGCCTGGAAGGAACTTTGAGTGAATCTGTG
>CAYOXJ010000191.1:0-2825 GCA_964407905.1 uncultured Thermoplasmata archaeon | reverse complement strand
TCTGCAGCCAATCGACGAGATCGGGAAGCTGCTGGAAGAGAAGGACGTGTTCTTCCACGTCGACGCCGTCGCTGCGGCAGGGAAGGTCCCGATCGACGTTCAGAGGTCAAGGATAGACCTCCTGTCGATATCCTCGAACGACATGTACGGACCAAAGGGCGTCGGGGTGTTGTTCGTCAGAGATGGCACGAGGATCGAGGCAGTGGGCCAGGGAGGAGGACAGGAGCGAGGGCTCAGGTCCGGATCGGAGAACGTTCCTGCGATCGTAGGCTTGGGCGTGGCCGCGAATCTCGCGAAGAGCGAGATGGTGCCCGAGGGCGAGAGGCTGGGGGCGCTCAGGGATAAGCTGGTCAAGGGCGTGCTCGAGAACATCGAGGAGTCGTTCCTCAACGGCCATCCGACGAAGCGCCTGCCCAACAACGCGAACTTCAGGTTCAGGTACGTCGAGGGAGAATCGATGCTGCTCAACCTCGACATGATGGGCGTCTCGGTCTCGTCGAGTTCCCCGTGCACATCGAAGAGCTTGCTGCCATCGCATGTGCTCCTCGCGTGCAAAATACCGACCGAGGAGGCGCAGAGCGCGGTCCAGTTCACTCTCGGGAGATCGAACACGGAGGATGATGTCGACTATGTGCTCGAGATCTTTCCGGAAATCATCAAGAAACTCAGGGCGATGTCACCTTTCAGCCCTGAGAACATCGAGGAGATGCGCTCGACTGCAGGCCACAGAGAGGAGGAGCATCACCACATACACGAGTGAAATCCTCTTCGCCAAACACCGAAATGCCTTCCGCGCTTGAATAAATAGTTTATGACCACCCCCTGCTTGCCAGTGAATAATGTACAAAAAGTTATATATATAGTACCCAAATAATGGAGCCGGATGGGAAAGCCTATGAAAGGTAGGATTCTGAGCATAGCGCTGGCGCTTAGCATGCTCGCTGTAGCCTTCGCTGCGGTCCCCTCGACCGCGGCCGTTGACTATACGGGCAGTGTGACGACGACCGACGATACGGGCACCCCCAAAGCCGTCTTCATCGAGGGCGAACCCGTGTATGTGAATGTTGAGCTGAGGTACCAAGGCGACCTGGTGAGAGAACAGATCATGGTCGAACTCAGAAGAGCCGATGGCGGCTGGGTTTCCGGCTTCACCGACTGGACCGACGACCCCGTAGATGGCTGGTACAACAGCTCAGGGACAGGCGAGGCACTCTGGACCTGGATGGCGGGCTGGGAGCCCGACGTCGTGGTCTACGACGTCATAGCCTACGTGGATGTGGGGCCCTGGCTGGAATATGCGAGGTCCCAGATCGTCCTGAAGAGGGAGGGCCTGAAGCTCGATCCCGTGGCGTCCCCGTACTACTATCCGGGCCAAACGGTGACGATCACATACATCACGCGCCATACCGAGGACTTCTACGTTGAGATAGTCAACGAGACCAATGTCGCCCTCAAGAACTGGACGAGCCAGGAGGCAATCGACTCGTGGTGGGGCGCGACATGGAACATCGATTCGAACGCTGCAGACGGAAGGTACTGGTTGAGGGTCAGAGCGGAAACGGACAATACGATATGGGAGAACTTGACCGTCTGGCTTCAGAAGTTCCAGCTGCTCGTCTACAGCGACAGGTACAATGTCCTGCCCGGCGACTCGGTCGTGTTCTCGTACATGATACAGGACGTCGCGACGAGGACCGCATACAGCGGCGCGAGCATAGCCTGGCAGGCGTACTACTACAACTCGACAGGCAACCAGACCAACATCTCGGGCACTCTTGCAGGAGCCGCGGGCTCACAGACGTACACGGTCCCGACCAACATAGCGATGTACTCGGACATATGGTTCACGTTCTGGGCGAACGAGACAGGCACGACCAGGAGCCACGAGACTAGCCTCACATTGTACCTGGGCCAGCTCAATGCTGATGTGGATGTCGCAGGCATGACCTACATGCCCGGAGACCTGGTCGTTGTCACGGTGACAGCGGACATCAACGGAGAGCCACTGCCAGGGGCAGCCGTTGAGGTCGCAGTCTCGAAGAACGGCACCGAATTGGCCTCCTATGGCTCGACGAACCTCACGACTGCTCTGAGCGGCACGGCAGTGCACGCATTCACGCTGATCGATGATGCTGCACAAGGCATCTATGTTGTGGATGCGACCGTCTCGAAGGCGGGCTTCTCAGTCACCAAGATGGCGATGTTCGAGGTCGACTGGGACGGCGAGCTGATCCTCAGCCTGGACAAGGAGACCTACTACGGAGGCGATGAGGCGACGCTGTCCTTCAGGGTATTGTGGAACAACAAGGAGGTCAGCGCGAACATCGGATACGTTGTCACCGGTGACACTGGCATAATCCAGACGGGCAACTCATCCGGTGATGATGTCGCCATCGCCATTCCCGAGAACTACTACGGCGGCCTGGTAGTGAGCGCGACGGCGAACTTGAACGGACACATGCTCAGCGATGGCGTGTGGGCCGAAGTCAGGTTCGCGGACATCGCGCTCAACGTGCAGACCACGTACTACATGCCCGGGGACACGCTCGTGTTCGACTACGAGATCGTGACCGGCCTGTCGAGCGCGAACCTCGAATACTCAGTCTTCGACGAGGACGGCGTGAAGGTTGCGGGCGAGGCGCTGACATTCGCCAAGAGCGGCGCGTTCGAGTACGATGTGCCGACGGCAGAGTGGTCGGACAGGTACGATGCCACGCTCGTGATGACGGAGGACACAGGCGGATACGCCTCTTCGAGCGTGAGCGCGTACATCATCTCGTCCTACACGCTGAGGATATGGGTCGAGAAGTCCGGCTACGCTAGCG
>CAYOXJ010000190.1:0-2851 GCA_964407905.1 uncultured Thermoplasmata archaeon | reverse complement strand
CGAATGGAACGAGTGGCATGGGGGCGGCGACCTGACAGGTCACCACCCGATGACTTTACAGAACCCTGTTGCCCTTACGCTGACCTGATTTCTACAAGCCGAGAGGATGAGGACAAACAATTATATACTGGCAGAAGGATTCTTTCAACGCGCCTTTTAGCAGATCAGTTTTCGCTGATGGTGTTAGTTCATGACCAACATTGAGGAACTCAAGAAAGGGACCACCACAATAGGCATGGTATGCAAGGACGGAGTAGTCATGGCCACGGAGATGAGGGCCACGATGGGCACGCTCATCGCTCACAAGACCACCCAGAAGCTCTTCAGGATCGACGACAACCTCGGACTCACGGTCGCAGGCGTCGTGGGAGATGCTCAGACGCTCGCGAGATACATAACGGCCGAGGTCGAGCTGTACAAGCTGAAGAGGGGGCAACCGATGAGCGTGAAGTCCGCAGCCACGCTCACATCAAACATCCTTGCTGGCAGCAGGTTCTACCCGTACTGGGTTGGCCTGGTACTGGGCGGGATTGACAAGGAGGGAAACCACGTTTATGCTCTTGACATGGTTGGCGGGGCGATCCCGGACGATTACGTGACTACCGGTTCTGGTTCACCTTACGTTTACGGTGTTCTCGAAGACCACTATGAGAAAGGGATGAGCATCAACGACGGGATCGACCTTGCGATACGGTCGCTCCACGCTGCCATGAAGCGCGACTCTGCCTCAGGCGACGGATACGCGGTCGCATCCATCACCAAGGACGGCTTCAATACCCTTGATGAGAAGGAGACGCAGAAGCGACTGACTAAGATGAAGCTGTCCTGATCAGCATACTGACATTCGGAAGGCATTGCTGCCAATAATCCACGTTCGATTCAGATGAGTGAAACAGATGGGCATAGAGAAGATTTTGGAGGATGCCAGGGAGGCCGTCAAGAAGACGATACCCTCCAACATAGAGGTAACTGACATAGACTTCGAGGGACCGGTCATAGTGATATACACTCGAAACCTCGAGGAGTTCGCGCACAACAATGACCTAGTGCGACAGCTGGCACAGAGCTTGAGGCGGAGGGTCGCCATAAGACCGGACCCGAAGATGCTCGCGGACACCGAGAGCGCTGAGGAGCGAATCCGAAAGATAATACCCGAAGAGGCGAAGATAACAAACATCTACTTCGAGGACGACACCGGCGAGGTCACAATCGAGGCGATCTCCCCCGGCCTGGTGATTGGGAAGCACGGAGCCGTCCTGAACGAGATCAAGAAGGAGATTGGCTGGGCGCCCAAAGTCGTCAGAGCGCCACCGATCCCCTCGAAGACCGTCAGCGAGATCAGGAATTACCTCAGGAAGGTGCAGGAAGACCGCAAGGAGTTCCTGAGGAAAGTCGGCAGGAGGCTGATGCGCCAGCGGCTAAACGAAGAGACCTGGCTCAGGATAACATCGCTCGGCGGATATCGGGAGGTTGGAAGGAGCGCGACTCTCCTCATGACCAGGGAGAGCAAGATACTCATCGACTGTGGCGTTGCGGTCTCTGCTGAGGACAACGGATCCTCCCCCTATCTGAGCGCTCCGGAGCTGATGCCCATGGATTCAATCGATGCTGTCGTGGTCACTCATGCTCATCTAGATCACTCGGGCCTGATACCCGCTCTGTTCAAGTACGGATACGACGGGCCTGTGTATTGCACGACGCCGACAAGAGACATGATGTCCCTCCTCCAACTGGATTTCATCAAGGTCGCGGTTGGAGAAGCCAAGAAGGCCCCGTACGAATCATCTCATATCCGAGACGTCGTGCTGCACTGCATCCCCCTGAAATACGGCGAGACGACGGACATATCACCAGACGTGAGGCTCACATTCCAGAACGCCGGCCACATCCTGGGCTCGTCCATAGCTCACTTCCACATAGGCGACGGCCTTTACAACATCGCGTTTTCGGGCGACATCAAGTTCGAGAAGTCGTGGCTGTTCAATGCGTGCGTGAACAAGTTCCCAAGGCTCGAGACATTGGTCATCGAATCCACTTATGGTGGTTACCATGACATGCAGCCAAGCCGTCAGGAGGCGGGGAACCAGCTGAGAGAGATCGTGAGGACCACTCTCAGCAGAGGAGGAAAGGTGCTGATTCCCGTCTTCGCTGTGGGGAGGTCCCAGGAGGTCATGCTGGTGCTCGAAGAGCAGATGAGAAACCACCAGGTGCAGAGGGCGCCCGTCTACCTCGATGGCATGATATGGGAGGCGACCGCAATACACACAGCCTATCCAGAGTATCTGAACAGCCAGCTCAGAACGCAGATATTCCAGATGGGAGAGAACCCGTTCCTGTCAGAAGTGTTCAAGAGAGTGGACAGCTCGGAGATGAGGGAGACCATCTGTCACGATCCCGAGCCTTGCGTTGTCCTGGCCACGAGCGGCATGATGAACGGAGGTCCCGTGATGGAATACTTCAAGGCGTGGTGCGACAACGAGCTCAACACGCTCGTGTTCGTCGGTTTCCAGGCGGAAGGGACAATGGGCAGAAAGATCCAGAAGGGATGGACAGACATCACTCTGAACGAGCGCGGCAAACCAATCACATTGCATCTCAAGATGGACATCGAGACCGTGGACGGGTTCTCTGGGCACTCCGACAGGCGACAGCTAGTCAATTATGTCAGCACACTCGAGCCGAGACCTGAGAGGATCATCATCTGCCACGGAGAGGATTTCAAGTGCTCGGACTTGGCGAGCAGCCTCTACAAGAAGTTCGGGATCGAGACACGCGCTCCTTTGAACCTGGAGACCATCAGACTCAAGTGAGGATCAGTCTCTCACTCGCAGCCTCGTGCCCTTCTTCCCCA
>CAYOXJ010000189.1:0-2882 GCA_964407905.1 uncultured Thermoplasmata archaeon | reverse complement strand
CTATCGCAATCTGTGTGGCCGAGGAATTCAAACGGCTCGGCAGCGAGAGAAGGCCGATGACGACAGTCGTGGGAACCGATCTGTCTGTCACAGCTTTGGCTAGGGCTAAGGATGGCATATACACTCAGGACGAGGTGAAAGGTGTCCCTGAGAAGGTGCTGAATCAGTACTTCGTCAGAGCGGATGACAGGTATGTGATCTCGCCCGTCCTTCGCAAGAGCGTGAGGTTCGCCAGGGAGAATCTCCTGGATAAGCCGGGCTCGCGGTTCTTCGACGCGATAGTCTGCAGGAACGTCCTGATCTACTTCTCACGTGCGATGCACGACGTCGTGACCATGAACCTCTGGGAAGCGCTGAGGCCAGAGGGCTACTTGATGCTCGGGCGAACGGAGACGCTGATGGGAGCGCCCAGAGCCTATTTCGAGGTAATTGACCAGGAGAACCGGATACTCAGAAAGAAGAAGTGAGACGACGGAGCTGCGGGTCAGGCTTCGTCCTCGGTCACGGACTCGTCTGACGATGTGTCGACTCGCTCCCCGAGCAGATCCAGCAGTTCTTCGTCGCCCAGGGCAATCAGCTCGTCTATGCTGGGTACGTCGACGCCGCTCATGAAATTCTCGATATTCCTGTAGTTCGATGCGAGTTCCCTCTCGAGGTCTCGCTGCATCCTAGCAATCTCTTTTGCGGTGAGCGTCTTTGAGATCTTCTCCGCCAAAGTGATGCCTTCCTTCTCCGCCTGGCTCGCAAGCACCATCATGCCGGAAAGCGCCATGCTCGTCCCATCCCTGCGTATGACAATCGTCAGACGAAGTATGGAATTATGTGATATATAACATTTGTCGTCGGGGCCTGACTCACTTGACGAAGTCAAGCCAAGCGACATACTTAGGATCTCTTCCTCTTGCGACATCAAGGAACTTCGATTGCAGAGCCTTGGTCACGGGACCTGGTTTTCCGTTGCCAACGGGCCTCCTATCCACTTCTCTTATGGGCGTGACCTCCGCTGCGGTCCCCGTGAAGAAGAGCTCGTCGGCGAGGTACAGTTCGCTCCTTGTGAAGTTCTGCTCCACGACCTCATGCCCCATGTCCTTCGCGAGCTTCATGACGGAGTCCCTGGTTATCCCTGGAAGGATCCCCGCGTTGAGCGGAGGGGTCAAGATCCTGCCATCGAGGACCATGAATATGTTCTCTCCAGAGCCCTCTGCGACCATGTGGAGATCGTTCAGCATGACCGTCTCGTCGAATCCGTTGAGCTTGGCTTCCATCACTGCGAGGGCGCTGTTCAGGTAACCACCGCACACCTTCGCCGTGGCGGGCACGGACCCGCTTGTAACCCTGTGCCATGTGGACGTGTGAACACGAATGCCGGCCTTCATCCCCTCTTCTCCCAAATACGCGCCCAGGGGGAACACGATGACAAAGGTCTCAACCGGATAGCCGATGGGGTTGACTCCGATTCCCTGCACACCATAGAACATGATCGGCCTGATGTAGCATGCGTCGAGTCCATTGGCCTTCACGGTCTCCTTAGCTGCGGCGCACATCTGTTCTATGGTGTACGGCATCGTCATGCTGATGGACTTGGCAGACTTCTCCAGCCTCATCATGTGCTCTCTGAGCCGGAAGATGGCAGGACCTTTTCCGGTGCTGTAGCACCTGATCCCCTCGAACACTCCTGTGCCGTAATGGAGTCCGTGAGCGAGAACATGAACCGTTGCGTCTTTCCAGTCGATCATCTTTCCGTTCTTCCATATCTTCTCGGTCGGTTGGATTTTCATGCTGCCACGTCTCCTGTGCCTCTACCTAGCATTGATGACCTTGTTCTTCAAGATGCCCACGCTGTCAAGCTCCACCTCAACGATATCCCCGTGTTTTATGGGCGAGATGCCGCTAGGTGTTCCGGTCGCGATGATGTCTCCGGGATCAAGAGTCATTATGGAAGATATGTACTCGACCAACGCAGCGTCATCAAACACCCTGTCCGAAAGAGGCGCGTTCTGAACGATGTTGCCATTCAGCCTCGTCATGAGTCGTGTAGGCGCCCTCATGGAGATGAAAGGTCCCACGGGCGCGAAAGAATCAAACCCCTTGGCTCTTGTCCAGTCGACATCAGCTTTCTGGAGATCCCTCGCGGTCACATCGTTGAGACAGGTATATCCGAATATGTGTTTCCGACCGTCCCTTGCTCTGCGGGCCCTTTTTCCGATGATGATGGCAGACTCGCCTTCATAGTCAACTCGCTTCGAGATCATTGGCAGCTCGATCGCCTCCCCGGGACCGATGATTGCGGACGGAGGTTTCGTGAAAATGATCGGGACCCTGGGCATCTCCCAGTTCATCTCTCTGATGTGGCTTCTGTAGTTCAGTCCTATGCAGATTATCTTGGAAGGCCTTTCGACGGGCGCAAGAACCCTCAGGTCTTCGAGATCATGCTTGCGGGAGGTGGTCCTTGCACCATCTTGGATGACATCAATCATGCAGGTTTCTTTCAGCTCGATGACCCTGTCTCCTCTGACCTCTCCGACGAACTTGTCTCGCCCTTTGGTGAACTTGCCGAACTTCCTGTCTACCATCGAGGGCTCACTCCCTCGTAGGCAAGAGGCTGAAGTCGAATTGCATGTACTCACTACCTCCATGACGTGAGGACCGCCGGGCCGAATTGTGGTCCTTACTCGAACATCTTACGGATCTTCCTTCCGACGACCTCTATGTCGGACTTCTCTCCCTCGTCTCGCAGTCTTGTGAGAGTTGGCATCCCCGCCTCGTACTCCGCAACCCACTCGTCTGCGAACCTTCCGGACTGAATATCCTTCAGCATGTCCTTCATACGGACCCTGACGTTCTCATCAATCACCCTCGGCCCTCTTGTCCTTCCACCGTAC
>CAYOXJ010000188.1:0-2915 GCA_964407905.1 uncultured Thermoplasmata archaeon | reverse complement strand
CATGGAGGACGGCGCGGTGGGGCTCAGCTCGGGGCTGATCTACCCACCGGGCTGCTTCGCGGACCTGACCGAACTTGCTGAATTGGCAAGGGTCGCGGCAAAGTTCTCTGGAATCTACACGTCGCACATGAGAGGCGAGAGCGACAACCTGCTGGATTCGATAACGGAGGCTGTGAGCGTCGGGGAACAAGCGCATCTGCCTGTGCATATCTCCCATCTGAAGGCTGTTGGTAAGAGGAACTGGGGGCGAAGTGTCGACGCTCTTCGTCTTATTGACGAAGCTGGACGAAGGAGGATCGACGTTACAGCCGACCAGTATCCGTACCCGGCAGGCTCGACCGTCCTACGGCAGACCCTCCCGCCTTGGAGTCTTGAAGGAGGAGTGGAAGCTCTTGAGGAAAGGCTCAGAGACACGACGACAAGAGCAAGGATCAGGCATGATATCGAGAGCAACACGCTCTCAGTAAGCTACGCGACAAACGTCGGTTGGGAGAACGTGGTTGCAAGCTGCGGCTTTGAGAACATAATTGTGAGCTACACGGAATACGAGCAAGACAAACACTTCGAAGGGAAGAGTCTTTCTCAGATAGCTGAAGAAACTGGCAGAGATCCCTACGATATGATGTTCGACATTATCGCGAACGATCCGAACGCGATCATGGTAGACTTCTACGCGCATGACGAGGATTTGGAGAGAATAATGAGACACCCGAAGGTGTTGTTCTGCACCGATATGTGGACGGTTTCTCCGACCGGCCCGGTGACAGGCGGAAGACCGCACCCCAGAGCGTACGGTTCTTTCCCCCGCGTGTTGGCGAGATATGTTAGAGACAAGGGACTACTGCGAATCGAAGATGCCATCCATAGAATGACTGGAAAGACCGCGAAGAGGCTAGGTCTACGCGACAGGGGAACGATCGCTGAAGGGAACTTTGCCGATCTAACGATCTTCGATCCGGAGAGCATCCAGGATACTGCCACATTCGAGTCTCCTGGACAGTATCCCACGGGTATTTCATACGTCGTCGTCAATGGGAGGATCGCCGTCGAGAACGGCAGACACACTGGCGTCGCCGCGGGAAAGGTTCTAAGGATGCGTTCCGAATGAGGAGTGCTCGACAGCCAGTCAAGTCCTCACCCGACCTCAGGGACTATTGGGGGACTATGGAGGCGCTGAAGGAGGCCAATATCTGCCTGAGGAACATACTTGCGGTTACTCCGAAGCCAGGCCCCACAATAGATGAAGTGCTCGATGGCCTGGCTAGGGAGCTGGGCGTCACAAGGGAGACGATCTCCGAATGGACGGCCGGCAGAGGAACTGTTCAACCATGGCAGCTCGATCTTCTAAGAAAGAAAGCGAGAATGACATGACATGAACGGAGAGTAGCCTATCCTAGACGCCTCGGAGCGGAGATGGCTGGAGCCGCGCTGCGGTCTTCTCTGCTAAGGTATTAGGGGAAGCTTCACCGGCCTGCCTTCGGCCTCGGACTTGAGGGCCGCAAAGGCTGCCTCATGGGTATTGACCGCATCTTCGACGTTGCAGTGCGACTCCTTGTCGTTGAGGATGCAGTCCGCGAGGTGATCGATCTCTCCCTGAAATGGGTGGTGGCTTACTTCAGCCGTGTCGGGCAATATCGTTGGAATCTCGACCCAGCCTTTCTGGCCGGGGAACTTCCGCGACCAGACCCTGTTGTTCTTTATGGTGCCTTTGTCCCCGAAGATCTGTATCGAGAATACGTAGGGCTGGATCACATCGAAGTTTGATGAGACCTTCGCGATCGCGCCGGTGTCCAGCTTTGCGAGCATGACTTCGAGCCCCGGCCAGTCCATGTCTTTCTGGGCCATACGATACCCTCCTACCAAGGATGTCACCTCGGATATCTTTGCCGCCTTGTACTTCTCTCTGGCTGCGAAGTACCTCATTGCATCGACTGCGTGCACGCCGGAGGTTATGAACGAGCTGACGCCAACCTTCCTGGGTCTGACCGCTTCCCAGCCTGACCACCAGCCGCCGATGTGTGATTGATAGTCCGTCTCTACGTAGTAGACGTTTCCGAGCGCGTCGTCGGCTATCATCTCTTTTATGGTTTCGAAGAGCGGGTTCCACCGCAAGACAAAACCTGCGACCGTCTTGACCTTTGCTCTTCTCACAGCGTCGCGCATCGCTTTCAACTCCTCAAGGCTTGTTGCGATGGGTTTCTCGACAAGAACATGTTTCCCGGCATTTGCAGCTCTGACAGTTTCATCGGAATGGAGATTCTGCGGTGTGCATATCGAGACTACATCGACGTGCTTGAGCATCGAGTCATAGTCTGTATAGAACTTCGCGGTTGTGACACCCGCCTCCTTCGCTTTGGCCTCGCAGCTCGACAGCTTCCTGCTGCAAACCGCCACAACTTCGGAGTTCGGATTGTTCTTCCAGGCCTTCATGTGCTCGACTGAAACCCATCCCGCACCTTGAATGCCAACTCGAAGTTTACTCATTTAGAATCGTCAAAGTAGCCGGTCTGCACGATATAAAAAACTTGTCCAGTGCGGCTCAATCTTCAGATGTGGCACAGTGGGTCTGGGGCATGCGTTGGCACGAAATATCAACCGACTTCTCTGACATCGATAGAATCCTCGATCACTGAATGAGCCGGACATAGTTTCATCCTTGGTTGTGCGATTCATGAAAAGTGTAATATAGACTGCCGGACGCTGAGAGGATTCCGTTTGTTAGTGGTGACTCCCTTGGACAGGTTGGCTGTCGCTGTTGTTGGCTATGGTTTCATGGGCGGCGTTCACCTCAACGCTTGGTCGATGATTCCTGAAGCCAAGCCTGTTGCGCTCGTGGCGAGGCATCCGAACAGGGCAAAGGCTCTTGCCAAGAAATTCAAGACGAAGATATACTCGAATCTGGCTCGATGCATGGC
>CAYOXJ010000187.1:0-2933 GCA_964407905.1 uncultured Thermoplasmata archaeon | reverse complement strand
ATATTATACTGGTACAACCGCCTGGACCTGACTGTTACCGAGGTGGGAATCGCACTTTCTCTGGGCATGATCGTCATGATGCTGGGGACGCTGCCATTCGGCGCTATGTCGGACACGCGAGGCAGAAAGCCGTTCATGATTCTCGGCGGTGCTACCATGGTGGTCGGCCTGGGTCTGAATGTCGTAGCGGAGAACGTGTGGCACGTCTTTCTCCTTGTCGCACTGGCTGACTTCGGCGCCGCGATGTCGAATCCATCGGTCGGCGCGATGCTCGCGGATGTAATGCTGCCTGAGGAGAGGGGCCGGGTGATGGGTGCCTATCAGATGATTCAGGGCATAGGAAACATAGTTGGTTTCACGATGTTGGGCTATCTCTACTCCGCCGTCAGTCCAGAGGCACCAATACTGCTATGTGCAGCTGCCCTCTCGGTCGCCACCCTCATAATAGCCCTGTTCGTCAAGGAGACCAGAGCGGCGCCCTCAGCGGAGGCCCGGGCAAAAGCTGTAGCTCCGCCTCCTTCAGTTTCCGCAACAGACGGCGGAGCCGTTCTGTCGGAAGTGCACGAGGACTGTGGGAAGTCATCCAGATAACCTTATTATATCCGCATCCTTTTCCATCGGTCAGGAAAAAGGAGAATGCCAGTCATCAACTTCAGCTACTCCGACCTGTGCGAGCTTGTCGGTAGAGAAGTCCCTCGCGATGTAATCAGAGAGAGGCTCCCGATGCTGGGCTCGGACTTGAAGTCGATGGATGATTCGTCAGATGACCTCTCCTTCGAATTCTTCCCGAACAGGCCCGATCTGTTCTCCGTCGAGGGGATTGCCAGGGCCCTTAGGGCGTTCCAAGGGTATGAGCCCGGGCTCAGGACATACGCTGTTGGGGAATCCGAAGTTGACCTTCACGTGGACCCTTCGGTCAAGGAGGTACGGCCGTTCATATGGTCCGCTCTGGTCGAAGGGAACGAGATAACGGATCCCTTGATCAGGTCCATGATGGACCTTCAGGAGAAGCTGCATTTGACGCTGGGCAGGAACCGCAAGAAGGTCGCGATAGGTATTCACGACTTCAGGACTGTCATGCCGCCCTTCACCTACAAAGCTGTACTGCCTGACGAGATCTCGTTCATCCCGCTTCAGGGCACTAGGAGAATGACTCCGGCCGAGATACTGAAGGAGCACGACAAGGGAAAGGCCTACGCCTTCGTGCTCGAGGGCAAGAAGCGATATCCGATGATAGTCGACAAGGAGGGCGAAGTGCTCTCATTCCCGCCAATAATCAACGGGATTGTCACAGCGGTCACCGAGGAGACACGCGACATCTTCGTGGATTGCACTGGCACAGACATCAATGCTGTCACACACGCCGTGAACATACTGACGACCGCGCTAGCGGAACGCGGGGGGAGAATCAAGACAGTCAAGATACATCAAGACGGGGACATCGTTCTCGCGCCAGACCTCAGGCCAAGGGGGATGGCTCTTGATGCCGCATATGCAAACTCGTGGAATGGTACGTCGCTCACGGAAGCGCAGATTGTGGAGGCGCTCAAAAGGATGGGCTACGGTGCCTCCCAGGGAGAAGAAGGCATTGGCGTCCTCGTTCCGAGATATAGGGCAGACATCCTCCATCCGGTTGACCTCGTCGAGGACGTTGCCATCGGGTACGGGTTCGAGAGATTCGGTCAGGCGCTCCCAAGAAGGGCCACGTTCGGCGTCGAGGAGCAGCTCGTAGGATTCTCCAACTCCATGAGGGCGATCATGACGGGGCTGGGCTATTTCGAGGTCGTCACTTTGTCTCTGTCGAATCCTCGAGAGCAGTATATCGCGATGAACCTCCAAGAGGACAAGGCAGCGATAAGAGTGAAGAATCCCGTGAGCGAGGAGCATGTTCTCGTCAGAACTTCGCTTCTCCCAAGCCTGATGGTCATCCTTCGGAAGAACAAGCACCGCGAGCTGCCCCAGAGGGTTTTCGAGATCGGGGACGTAGTCGCAGATGGCAAGAACAGGAAGATGCTAGCGGGCGTCTCGATACACGCAAAGGCGAGCTTCACGGAAGCGAAGTCCCTCGTCCAATCGATCATGTCGGCGGCAGGGCTTGATTGCAGCGTGTCCCCGATCAATCATCCGACCTTCATCGCTGGGAGGTGTGCGGAGGTCAGCTCGGGATCTGAGCGCTTGGGTGTCTTTGGCGAAATGTCCCCCGCGACGGTCGAGGCATACGAGCTGAAGTACCTCGTCGTTGCATTCGAGATGGATCTCGAGAGGATTTATCGGCTGAGCTCGACGAGACGCTCGCCATAGGCCGTGTCCGCTGGTCCGAAACTTCCATATCAGCGCATGTGTTGATACCCTCTTGGCTACGGCCTGGTCTCCCAGAATGCTGAGGTAGCTAAGCCCGGTTCACGGCGCCAGCCTTGAGAGTTGGTGGTACTTCGTACCTCGGGAGTTCAAATCTCCCCCTCAGCGCTTCCACATCATCGATTTGCAGGCTTGTTCTTAATACTGGGCGCCTGTTTCAGCAGATAGACGCCCGCGAAGGCTATCACACCGCCAAGGACGGCCAGGGCGATGCTTTTCGGCAGGATTATCTCCGCGTCGGGAGAGAAGAGCAGGACGAGCAACTGCGCACCGACCGTCATGATCCCCGTGAGAGCGAAAAGGACAGACGTAAGGGAGGCACCTATTTTCGGCAGGCCGGCGTTGTAGGTCCATAGACCAATCGCCGGGAACAGCCCGAGAGCCAGGAGAATCCCGAGGCCCCTGGCATCGGGCCATTCAATGAGGCCTGTCGCAACCCCGAACACTATCACAAACGCCCCCGTGAGGACCAGCTCAAGACCGGAAAAAGGCGTGAGATCATAGGTCTTGAGGAGGGCGGCGGTCAGAACCACGGAGGCCCCCATCAACAGGGAACTGAGGATGGCTTCGGTCTC
>CAYOXJ010000186.1:0-2948 GCA_964407905.1 uncultured Thermoplasmata archaeon | reverse complement strand
CGCCTTTGCCTTGTCCTCTTGCCAAGAACTTTTTTCGGGGACGCAGGATGCTGCTTCTTGATCTCAGCAACCCTCTTTTCCAGCTGAGCTTTCAGCAAGGCCGAGATGTCATTCCTCGTGAAAGCGTCTGCCCTCGCGGCAAGACATAACTTGGAGGCCAATGCCCTCGCAATAGCGCCTCTCTGCCATCCTGGCGCATTGTGAACAATAGGATGTTGGAAGAGGATTCCGTGCTTTGGCGGCCGGCTGCCTTCCTTCAGATGTCTGAACATGGCCTTTTCCGCGCCTAGCAGTTGGACCGTTCCAGAGGGCAGCTTGGCGAGCCTGCCAAGGCTGCCCGCGTGCATTATCAACCTCGCACCTATCAAAGGACCTGCAAGCGCACTGACGTTTGGGGCGATCTCCTTCATTCTCCTATCGATGTATCGCTCCAATCGCTCCCTGGCAGAATAAGATTCCTTGAGCGCGCTTGCCAGAGTCCTGACAGAGTTCAGATCCTCAGATGCAATGTCCGAGCCTATCGAATCCATCTCGAGGCCCAGAGCGGACATCACGGCCGTTCTCTCTCCGTGGCCAACGATGACGTTGGAGTACGCATCTCCCCCGACAACTACCTCCAGCTCTGGAAAGTGCAGGCCGTACCACTCGTGGAGCCGCTCAGACAACATGTTGTTCGTGAACACGAGGTCATCGTAGGCTCTGACTGCCTGGCCCAGATGCACATCCGGACCAATCCTTTCCCTGACTGCCCGCTTCGCTAGATCAATAGTGGCCTGTCGGTAAAGATCCAGGGAATAATCGTAGTCTTCAGGCTTGACGAAAGATGAGTCGAATCTGACCTTCCTGCCGAACTCGATCAGCCTCCTGTCAGTGACCTCCTTGGCCGAAGAGCCGAGTTCGAGCTCCTCTTCAAGAACCTCCCCTTTCCTGATCCTTTCGAGCCGAAGGGCAATCTGCTTTGAATCTTTCGGGAAGAGAACGGCCCTCTTCACCTTGCCCTCTTCGCAGAGGAAGGCACCAAACCATTTCGTTACTAAGATCATCGAGACGGTATCCCTGCGCATGGCTAAAAAGGCTATCAGAACTTCGAATATCATATCAACAATATTGTTTGCCCTGTGGCCGCTGACACGCAGGCCTGAATCACGCAGACCATAATGACCCTGCAACGGGATCCGAGGACTCACCCTTGTTTTTGGTCGCGCAACGATAGATCAAGCATTGCGGCTCATATCCTCCGAATGGAAATTGATGTTCGGCGCACTCAGCAACCTCTGTCAACAGGCCGCTTCATTTCCCCTGAATCGCAGCGTCTACCTCAGAGGCTTCTTGCGTGAGGAAGCACGGAACCCATTGACTTGGCACTTCCGGAACTCGAACTCTGAGGACTCTCTGTACTCGCGTCGGAAGTAGTTCCAGACCGCACGCAGCCTTCCGGACGGAAGCCAGCGATGGGCACCCGCGGATACAAGCGTCCAACTTGGAATCATCTCATATGAAGCAGGAGAGCAGCGATAGATAAGGAAAGGCTTATGTATCAAGGTTGTTACCTATGCATAAGAGGATTCCAGTGGTGCAGCGGAATTTCGTCGGAATACGGTGTGCGAGGTGCGCATCGTCGATCCCTGTCAGTTCATCATCACCCGTTTGTCACAAGTGTGGTGGTCGACTGGAGGTCATCATGGATCTGGACTCGACAAAGAAAGACGTAACAAAGGAGTCGTTCAACGCCTCTACCACAAGAGGAGTGTGGAGATACCGACTTCTGCTGCCTTGCATGAATCCGAAGGCGATTGTCTGCCTTGGCGAGGGGAACACGAACCTGCTGCTGACGGAATCCCTGGCCCAGGTTCTCGGATCCAAGAGGCTATTCGTGAAAGACGAGACGACAAACCCTTCGGGCGCGTTTATCGACAGAGGGACTACTGTGGACATCTCGAGGGCGAGAGCCCTCGGATTCAGAGCGGCCGCATGCGGGTGGTCTGGCAACTTGGCTTCGAGCGTGGCAGCATACTGCGCACGAGGCGGCCTTCGTTCAAGGGCGTATCTTCCAGGCCAGATCGACCTTGGTAAGCTCTACCAGACCGTGGCATATGGAGCTGAGATCGTTCCGTGCTCCACTCGCGAAGAGGCGTTTGCTAGCCTCTGCGAGAACCAGGAGGAGTACTACCCCGTGACGGCACGCAACCCTTTCTTCCTCGAAGGTGTGAAGACGACGGGGATAGAAGTCGCTGAGCAGATGGACTGGAACCCACCTGACTGGATGATTGTGCCGATGGGCAACGGGTCTCACGTTGCCATGACGCACAAGGGGCTGAAGGAAATCGAAACCCTGGGAATCATCGACAGGGACCGCACTCGCCTGGTGGGCGTACAGATGGAGGGGTGCTCACCGATAGCGGACATGTTCAAGAGGACACCGAAGAAATCGAAGTACAGCAGCTGTTCCTTCGCGAGAGACATAGCGATCGAGAACCCCAGCATGGCGGAGGAAGCGGTGAGGGCGATAGCTTCGAGCCGAGGCGATGCGGTCGTTGTTACTGAGAAGGAGGTGCTCAACGCTGTGGAACTGTTGGCGAAGAGCGAAGGCATATTTGCCGAGCCGGCCTCAGCATCCACCATCGCAGCGCTGAGAAAAATGCTCGAGTCCGGTGCGATCGATCGTTCGGAATCCGTGGTTTGCGTGGTGACCGGCATAGGCCTTAAGGATCCCATGATGGCTCGCAGCATCGCCTACAGGAACAAGGCAGCCCGCAACATGATATCGAGGTTCGAGGAATCGCTTCCAGCGAAAAGGATAGGGACCACGAAACTCAAGATCCTCAGCATCCTCGGTGACGGGGAGAACTATGCATATGCAATCCGAAAAGCCATAGCCTTGCAGTCAGGGAAAGAGCTAAGCCTTGTCTGCATTTTCCAGCATTTGCGAGAATTGACGGATCTTGGAC
>CAYOXJ010000185.1:0-2958 GCA_964407905.1 uncultured Thermoplasmata archaeon | reverse complement strand
GAGCAGGCTGGAGGGCTGGAGCACCTTCTCAGAAGCATCCCGAAAGCGCGTGAGCTCGAGGAGGATGCTCGCTATCATCACGCGCTTTCCGATACAATGCGCCAGAGAATCCTTTGGGCGCTTTCGATGTCCGACCTGTGCCCCTGTGTGATCAAACAGATCACAAAGGTGTCAGACTCGAAGCTCTCGTACCATCTTCGTGTTCTTGAGGACGCAGGGCTCATCAAGTCCAGGCGAACAAGAAACTGGCGGGTTTATTCCATCACCGCCTCGGGCGAATCCGCGCTCGAAGTTCATTAGAGGGTTGGTGAAGGAGTTGATAGGTAGGAGGGAGTGAGTGTTCCTACCTATCCGGGATGGTGTTAATAGTCAGTGGCTGATTCGATCTCGGGCTCGCAACCGAGCAGGTCGTAGACCTCCTCCCAGCTGTAGTGGTCTGCGTCCACCATTCATCTCACCTTTCTTCTGAGCACCTCTAGTGGAAATGGAGGTCAAGAGTCTTGCGCCAAGAGGTCCGCGAAAGTAGTCTGGCTTCCGAGAAGTGCTCCTCACAGAGAGTGGCGTATGTGCACGGCCTCGCCTCTCTCGGCAAGCTCCAGCTCAGCCGCACACATCCGGGCGACGCCTACCGCCCTGACTTCCTTCTTGCATACGACGGCAACATCATCGCCTATGCGAATCTCCTTGTTTGCACCCTCGACTCCGACTGCGAACAGATTCCCCTTCGGGATGAAGTCGTCTATCTCGACACAGTATCCGCCCGTCGTTGCGAGGATCTTAGCGCCGTCCATTGTCAGCGAGACCATCCCTCTGTCTCCTGTGAGCATTCCCAGCTGCGATGTTCCCCGAACGATCCTGAGATATGGCCATCTTCCAACAACACTGGCATCATCGCAGAGCGATTCGCCTATTGCGCCAAACTGGAATCTGCAGAGCGATCGCATGTCGTCGAGGTTTCTCATCGCCGAACTCTCTCGCTCAGGTTCCGGCGCGTTCTCGCGCAGCGTGTCCTCGAGCTTGCGAATGCTGTCCCTCGACCCAGGGTTCCCTCCCGACGTGTCAACGAAATCCCCGAGGACGGAGTTCACGGGCTCCCTCTCGTCTCCCAGGTGCGAGATGATCAGATCGTATTCCTGGCTTCTGACGAGCCATTGGACCATCTCCTCGGCCATCTGCTTCTCATCCCTGTCCCAATGGCCGGTGACGGGGATATCGTAGTCCTTGGCAGGATAGAACAGCTCAAGATCCCTTGGGACCAGTCCGAGCGGAGAAGTGACAATGACCTCATGGACGACAACGCGCTTCCCGCTTGCTAGCAGTGCCTGCCTGAATCTCATGTGCGATTGGGAGATCGAATATGGCTTCTTCGCGGAGCAAGGTATGAGAAGCAACACCTTTGCGCTTCTCGGCTTGACGTATCTGCTCTCAAGCCGTTTCCTCCATCTGATCACATCAGGCCTGCTCAGAGATTCCTTGGAGCTCGCGTGAAAAGGAGAACCCTTCACTGGCGTGTGCATCTCCTGGAGGTCGTAGTGATCGAGATCGAGCAGTCTGAGGTTCTGGACGAGCCATGGATCCGGCCTTATCCTGGCCTCGACGAGCTCTCTGAGCCTCCCCTCTGAAATCGCGTGCCGGACGAGCTTGAGCTCGTTCTCTGCGATTGCGCAGTTGTGTCTCAGCAGTTCCTCTCTGCTCCTCCTTCCGGACGAGCACGATGGGCACGAGCAGGGAAGCTCCTTCATCCTCTCGTACGCGAGCACGCCCGAGCTCGTGAGATAGGTGTCGTTCTCTGTTGCCATGATGAGTGGAATCGAGTCGAAAACGTCGAACCCGCAGTACACTAGGAAGGCGAGCCTGTGCGGGAGCCCAGCGACCGGACAATATGCTGGCCTGAGGAGATCTGCACCTTGCTTCATTCTCCTCACGGCATCTGCGAACTTCTTGGAATCAAGGAGCAGCGTGGAGATGTTCTTGGGAACTGCGAACTCGCTCTTGTCTGCAACCTCAGCGTACTGCGAGCCCCGGAAGCCTGGCCAGAGATGCGTTTTGCTCCCGGGCTTTGCGCCCTCGGCAACGAATTCTGAAGGGGCAACCACGAGGCTCCCTTTCTCTGAGTTCCAGATGCCTTTGAGCTTGAGGGCCTTTGGAAGGGCTGGATACCTAGGGGTGTCCACGAAGGCGATCGTGGGTGTGGCGTGTTCCGTGTCATCAATCTCAAGAACACCTATCCTCGCCAGCCCGTCTCTCTCCAACAGCTCAAAGCGCATGCTCAGACATTGCTGAGACTGCTACTAAAAGAAATTGATGGCGGATGGCTAACGAGGTCTCAGAAGGTTGTGACGACGTCGTGCTCAGCAAGAAGCTCTCTGATCTTCTCAGAAGGAATGGGCCTGAGCCCTTCGAACAGCTTCGATTCAGGGATTCCTCTCTCCTCGAGGTCCTCCTTCACGACGTACACTGGTATATCGAAATCGTAGAGCTCTCTTGTCGCCTCGATGTTCGAGGGCATCTTGACCGCCTCCGCTTTCTGTGTTGCGAGGGCATTGTAAACTCCATCCTCGAGCATCAGCACAGACGTCTTCATCCCGTTCACGCCCATCGCGAGCGCGAGCCTCAGGCCGGCGAATGCCTCTTCGAGACCATAGGGAGCCTTTGTAATCAGGACGAGTGCTGAGTTGGCCATCTGTTCACCTCGCAATGGTGATGAGCCTGTCCGATTCGGATATGAACTGAAAGAAATCGTTGGTCAGACTGCCCACCTTCGCACCTGATATCTCCTCGCCCCGCTCGAATCCCCGGGCTGCGTAGCAAGTCTCGCAGACCGCAGTGCTCACGCCCTCCTTGATCGCGGTTTCGAGTTCCTGGCCCACGTTCGGGAAACGCTTGGGATTCTGGCCGCTCTTTACCACTGTGACGCCCTCTCCGTAGCCGAACATGTGGACCTTGTATCCCTTCTCG
>CAYOXJ010000184.1:0-2991 GCA_964407905.1 uncultured Thermoplasmata archaeon | reverse complement strand
ATTCGCGTGCTCTGTGTTCCGATGAGTATCTCGTGATAGTTAGTGTGTCTCAGACGCCTATCTGTCTGGCTAACTGGAGCATAACGGACCTGGAGGGCACGCTTAGGTTCGCGGCGGATAGGATATTGGAACCAGGCAGTTCGCTTGTCATAGCCATGAACCAATCCTCTTACATGTCTGCATACGACATCGAGCCTGATATCTCTCTAGATGCGAATCATGGCCACGAATTAGCCGTGAGCGGCAATTTTCGACTAGCCGACGTCGGCGACTCGATTGCATTGATCTCAGACAGTGGCGAGACGATGGACTATGTGCTGTACGGTAGTTCGCAGGAGGTGTCTCCCCATTGGAGAGGAGCTCCGATCCCTGCCCCTCACCCTGGTGAGATTGTGAGACGGACTGAGAAATCAGGCGTTCCTCAGGATTCAAATTGCGCATCAGACTGGTATCATTTCAGGGAGTTCAAGTATGGTTACACTGAGATGGATGCAGCCGATTTTGCGATTCAGCCCGGATGCGTTGTGGCATTCACCAGTCCAGATTGTTCTTTGGAAGTCGTGATTGGCGCGGTCCTGGGGGCGAAGGAAGTCGTTCTTGTTTGTTCGTACGAATTGTCATCGATCCCTCTCGCCTCCGCTCTATTGGACGCGCTTGGACGGGGCGTTCGTGTCGTCGTCCTCGTCGACGGACAACCAGCAGGAGGTATCGAGGCTGAGGAAATCGCCTGTCTGTCGAACATGGTGATGGGAGGCGTCGAGGTCTTAGTTGTGAACGGGAACATTGGTGCGAAGATCGTTCGCCATGTTGGCGCCCTTCACGCGAAATACATGGTCGTTGACCAGAGAATCGCCATCGTCATGTCGGAGAACTTTGTCGAGAGCGGGCTCCCTGCGGACCGATTGTTTGGGAACCGAGGATGGGGGGTCAGAATCGATGATGTCGGGGTTGCAGAGTATCTATCTCGTCTCTTCTGGATAGATGCTCGCCTATCCAGACGCGATGTACTGAGATGGCAAGATGACCCAAGGCACAATGTGTCTGCGCGTCTTCCGAACGCTGTTCCCTCGAGCCACGCCATCGGAATCATGCGGCCACAGAGCACGACCATGGGATCAATCGTGACAATCCTTCCTTCACCAGATTGCTCGGCCCAAGAGCCGTTTCTGAACGAATACATAGAGTCGTCAGCAGTCGTCTTGGCTGAGCAGTTTCAAGCGGATCTCTTCTGGAGAACACGTTGGTCGGAGGCAGTGACGATGAACTCGATCGCGGCATCGCTGCTCTCCGGGATCCAGAATGGCTCTCAGACAAGGGTTCTCTTGGATTCGTCGTGGTTCAATTTCGAGAGGAATAACGAGTTCGCTTCGGCGCTGAGCACGAATTCCTTAGGAGAGTTCCGCCTGATGGACAACAGGAGCCCGATTTCTGTGATGCACAACAAGGGTGCAGTGTTGAACAACGAGATCACTCTTGTCTCAAGCAACAACTGGTGCTTATCTTCCTTTGCGGAGAACAGGGAACTAGCGCTGCTGGTCGACTCGCGAGAGGTCGCCAAGTACTTCACGAAGGCGTTCTATCTGGACTGGGAGCCAGATGATCTGCCTCCGGTAGCAGATGCCGGCGAAGATCTCACAGCCACGCTGGGGGATCAGGTTACGCTCTCCGGTCGTGGGTCGACGGATGACAGAATCGTTGCGAGTTGGGTCTGGGATGTTGGCTGTGACGGAACCGTCGAAGGCTACGGTGAGGTTTTCCGGTTCACGCCAGAGTTCCCGGGGCGATGTCCTGTTCTGCTGACGGTCAAGGATGCGTGGGGGAATACAGCCTCAGATGAGGTCGTCGTACAGGTTAAGTATGCAGAAGAGATAGATGGTCTCAGGGAACCGCGTCAGAGGACGAGCCCACTCTGGAGCGTGCCGCTGGGTCTAGGGTTTGGCCTCTACATCGCTAGAATCGTCTTCCGGCGCAGGGTCGTGAGACGTGCTCGCAAGGTTAATCATCCGCCTGATACCTCCCAGTGACACATGATCGTCACGCGCCTTTTCTCGCCGACGGATATCCCCTCGGTCACGAACGTGGCAAAGAAATCCCTGGGCGAGGTCTATCCGCCGTCTCTGTATCTCACCGTGCACAGCCTCTGGCGCGAGGGGTTCATAGTGTTGATCGAGAACGATAGGATCGTCGGTTTTGTCGCGTCCGTGGAATCCGGACCGAAGATCGCACGCGTGTTGATGCTCGCAGTCCTACCAGATCACAGGAAGAGGTCCTTCGGAAAGAGACTGATGAACGATCTGTACGCCGCATGCCTGGCCAGAGGGCTCGATACAGTGGTGCTGGAAGTGAGAAGGAGCAATAGAGACGCTATCGTGTTCTACGAGCGGCAGGGTTTCTCGGTCTACGGCGAGATCAAGAACTTCTACAGCAACGGCGAGGACGCTCTCAAGATGATGAAGGTGTTACAGAGCTGACAGATCAGCCATAGCCCCTTCTGTCATCATGGACATGGTAGTTCCAGTAGTGGTATGGTGAGGATTCCTTTTCTGACGTGCTGAGATCCGATGACACCCCTCCGAGATAGCTCCCGTACCTCTCCTTGATCTGCTCCTCGACGGGCCTAGCTCTCCTGAGCGCCTCCTTGATGTGTCTCCCCTCTATGAGCTTCGCATCTTCGCCGACCGCGATGTCTCCCGCAGCCCGAATGAGGCCACCAAGCTCCCTCAACCTCAGCGTGAGGGATTTGTCCTTGCTATCGATCACCTTCGCCCTCTTCCTGGCCTCGTCGATCACGAGCGCGATGGCCTCTCTTGTGGCGTGGGGTATCTTGGCGTCCATCACGATCTCCTGAGCCATGAACTGGGCGATATGGAACCTGTTCTCCTCGGTGTCCGGCATGACCGTCTCGACGAGCACCTCGTAGCCACCGCCATTGATCCTGGATCTGAGCGGAGAGAGGATGTGCGGGAGGTCCTGTATGTTGCAGGCGCCCAC
>CAYOXJ010000183.1:0-3039 GCA_964407905.1 uncultured Thermoplasmata archaeon | reverse complement strand
TGAGCTCCTCGGATTCTGTGTACCCAGGTGTGAGCACTATGAACGCTTTGATGATGTTGCCTCTCAGCTCATCGGGCTTGCCGATGACGCCGGCCTCTGCAACGGCTTGATGTTCGATGAGCGCGCTCTCGACCTCGAACGGTCCCACCCGCTCCCCTGCCGTCTTAATCACGTCATCCGCCCTACCAACGTACCAGAAGTAGCCGTCCTTGTCGATCTGGGCGGTATCGCCAGTGTAGTACCAGCCGTGCCTGAAGTACTCGTTGTACTTAGCAGGGTTTTTCCAGATCTGCCTCATCATCGAAGGCCAATCAGGCCTGATCGCCAGGTTGCCCTCCTCTCCCTGCTCGAGGACCTTGCCGTTCTCATCGACGATCGCGGCCTCAATCCCTGGCTGGGGCTTGCCCATCGAGCCAGGCTTGATCGGCATCTCGGGGAAGTTGGTGATCAGGATGCTCCCGGTCTCCGTCTGCCACCACGTATCATGGAACGGTTTCTTCTCGAACACGTCGAGAGCCCACTTGACGCCTTCGGGGTTCAGCGGCTCGCCGACGGAATATAGGGCTCTCAAGCTCGCGAGGTCGTATTTCTTCGGAAGGTCGTCGCCCTTCGCCATCAGCATCCTGACGGCGGTCGGCGCCGTGTACCAGATGGTAACCTTGTGATTCTGGATGGTCCTGTACCATCTCTCTGGGTCGAATCTGCCCCCCATGCCGACCTGCGTTGCGCCGTTAGACCATGGGCCGAGGACGCCGTAGACGACGCCCGTGACCCAGCCGAGGTCTGCCGTGCACCAGTAGATGTCGTCATCGTGCACATCCAGGACCCACTTCGTCGACAGGTGCTGCTGCACGATGCCCTTGTGGGCATGAACGACGCCTTTTGGCTTGCCGGTGGTGCCCGATGTGTAAAGCATGAACTGGAACTCCTCAGGGTCCATCGGAACCGTATCGAACTCGTCCGATGCCGTTGCCATCTCCTTCTTGTAGCTCAGCTCGCCCATGGGCGGCTCGTCCTCGTCGGCGATGATGAGATGCTTCAGGTCCTGGAGTTGATTCTTGACCTCGTAGACCCTCTTCTTGAGCTCCTTGTCAGTCACGAGAGCGACCGCCTGGCTGTCAAGCATTCTGTCCCTGATAGCATCCGGACCGAACGCAGGGAACATCGGGCTGGCAATCGCACCGTACTTTATCGCGCCAAGGAAGCTGACGTAGGCCTCAGGAGACCTCTGGAGGAAGACGAAGACCCGATCCTGCCTCTTGATTCCGAGCTTCTTCAAAACGTTAGCAAACTTGTTCGTCTGCTCGAACATCTGCCTAAAAGTGAGTTTCTGGACACGGCCTTCTCCATCATCGTAGATGAGCGCGACCTTGTCCTTCCTCGAACCCTTTGCGTGGCGGTCAATCGCATTGTACGCCGAGTTGATCTTGCCGCCAGGGAACCAGTCCACCTCCTTCTCAGCATCCTCCCACCTGAAGGTCTTCCTGAGCTGCTCATAGTACTGGAGGTTCGGCTTCACCCTTAGCTGGGCCATGTCCTTTCGGACCAGCCCTTCGTGCATGAGTTCCGTGCTCTCATCCGCCATTTGGTCACTTCCGCTCTTCATAGGACTCTGAATGGGATGCTCTGTAACCGGACCTCCAGGTGCATCCCGGCACCGGACAGACCCGGACTCTTGCGCGCGCTGGCGCGCGCTCGATTCGGCTCCCGTCGAGGATGATTCTTGATGTTCTTCTAGTGTCTTTCTGTGCAACCATTGCGATTTCTGTCGGTCGAATTCCTTACCAGAATGTCGAAACCAGCGCATCGACAACGATTCTCGTCGTGGTACGACAATCAGCGAACGGATCGCGAATACGCATCAGGAAGGACTGGGGGAATGGTTCGTTTCGCCTGGAATCACGAGAACTGTCTAGTCCTTCCAGTCGTGATGGATCTTGGCAGCGTGAACGGTGTTCTTCATCAACATGGTGATGGTCATTGGCCCAACCCCGCCCGGGACAGGAGTTATCGCCTTCGCTTTCTCCTTGACAGCGTCGAAGTCGACATCGCCGACCAGCCTGCATCCGCCCTTCGCCGTCGGGTCGTCGATCCTGTTCACTCCGACATCGATGACGACGACACCTTCCCTGACCATGTCGGCCTTCACGAACTGCGGTGAGCCCATGGCCGCGATCAGTATGTCCGCCTGCCTTGTGATCTCAGGAAGGTTCTTCGTTCGGGAGTGACAGATGGTAACAGTCGCGTCAGCGCCCTCCGCCTTTTGGACTAGTATGCATGAGATGGGCTTCCCAACGATGTTGCTTCTGCCGAGGACGACCACGTGCTTTCCCTTCGGGTCGTTCCCGCTCCTGATGAGCAGCTGCTGAATGCCCGCTGGGGTGCACGGGAGGTAGCACTCACTCCCAACGACCATCTTGCCGACGTTGACTGGGTGGAAGCCATCGACGTCCTTGCTCGGGTCGATCTGCAGCAGCACCTTTTCCTCGCTGATGTGTTTCGGCAACGGAAGCTGGACTAGGATGCCGTCGAACTTCGTGTCCTTGTTGTACTTGCCGATCAGCTTGAGCAGCTCTTCTTCCGTCGTGCCCACAGGCAGTCTCACCGTCTCCGAGCAGATGCCGAGCTCGTTGCAGGCCTCACCCTTCTTCCGCACATACACTTGAGAAGCGGGATCCTCGCCCACGATGATGACAACCAGTCCCGGCTCGATGCCCTTTGCTTTCATCTTCGCGACTTCGGCCTTGATCTCCGCCCTGATGCTTTTGGCAATCTCGTTGCCGCTGATGATCTGCGCAACCATCCTTCAAGCCCCCATGAACCGGATGGAGACACCATACTTAAGAATTCTGAGGGAGGCGAAGAGCTTTTCGAGCACAAGCATGTGCGAAACCATGGCTCGACGGGCCAAGTCCCGAAAAGGTTTTTTAGGAAGGTACTATACCCCCTCTTAAAGGGGGACTACCATGGCCATGAAGCCAGATATCGAAATCGCTCAGGCAGCGAAGGTTCAGCACATCGAGAAGATCGCAGAGAAAA
>CAYOXJ010000182.1:0-3054 GCA_964407905.1 uncultured Thermoplasmata archaeon | reverse complement strand
GCGGTTCGGAAACGAGATTGTGAAGGTCGACGTCGAGATAAAAGACATAGCCGAGCTCGTCGATGACCTCCTGGTGGCATAGTCTTCGGGAGGTCGATGCTTCTGGGCAGCGGTGAGCCTAATATGAGGACCGCGAGATCTCGGGCGAAGAGGCGTCAAGGGCCACTGAGCATCAGGTTCGGCTCGTGCGTTCTCAGGTTCGATGTGCCGAGGGTCATGGGAATAGTCAACAACACCCCCGATTCATTCTCGGGTGACGGCACAGGCGGCGACGCAGAGGCGGCAATACGCAGAGGTCTGCACATGTTCGAGTCAGGCGCAGACCTAGTCGACATCGGCGGGGAATCCACACGCCCAGGCGCGGAACCGGTGCCTGCAAGTGAAGAGATGGCTCGGACAATTCCCGTGGTCGAAGAGCTCTCAAAGAGGTTTCCGAGCAGAGTGTCAATAGACACGATGAAACCTGAGATTGCAGAAGCCGCTCTGTATGCGGGCGCCTCTATCGTGAACGACGTTTCCGGTCTGAGGAACGCACGCATGATCGAGGTCGTTGCAGAGCACGATGCAGCCGTGGTGATCATGCACATGCTTGGCGAACCCAGGACCATGCAGTTGAGGCCGAGATACAAGGACGTCGTGAGGGAGATCAAGGAATACCTGGCCGATAGAATCGAAGCTGCGGAACGGGAAGGCGTAGACCCGAAGAAGATAATGATAGACCCTGGCATCGGCTTCGGGAAAACTCTCGATCACAACCTCGAGATTCTTGCAGGATTGGGAGAGCTCAGGTCTCTCAATAAGCCAATCATGATAGGCGTCTCGAGGAAGTCGTTCATAGGCAGTATAACAGGAGTGCCCGCGAACGAAAGATTGGATGGGTCGATTGCTGCTGCAGTCATGGCCGTGGTGAAGGGCGCGGACATCGTCAGAGCACACGATGTTCCGGAGACTGTCCGCGCCCTGAAGGTCGCTCACGCAATATTCAGAGCAGGCCGAGAGGTCTAGTACTTCACCTTGGCGGAGGCGCTGGTCCTTTACCAGTTGCATGCTCAGAAACTTATTTAGCGTGGAGGAACTGTCGTCATCAATGTCGCCGACGGAACACCTCCTCCACATGCATGCCCTCGCCAGGACACGTGGTAATTGATCCCAGTGAGATGATCGACCTGCCCGAAGACATTCCAATCAAGAGCAATCAAGCCCAGACCACGAGCGTGAAGGATGGCAGGCTGGATTTCGGCGGGAAGAGGGCAATGTTGATGGATGTCGCGGGAGGCCTCTATGCTCTCAAGAAGACGCTGAGGGCAGACATCGGATTCTTCGAGAAGGATTTCATGTTGAGGGCGGGCCTGGAAGGCGCCAAGGAGTATCTATCCACAGTGAGCCAGACACGGCTCCCACGAGACCCAGAGGAGGCGATCAAGAAGCTCCTCGAAATGTACAGTGATCGCGGCTATGGTGAGTTCACATTGAAGAGGCTGGATCTTCAGAGGAAGTTGGTCGAAATAACCTCCTCAAACACCGTAGAGGCCTGGGCATTTCAGACCAACAACGATCTGCAACGTGAGCCTGTCTGCTCATACCTATCTGGCGTGCTTACTTGGATCTGCAGGCTGGTTCTCGCTGAGGAACCGCCCATCGAATCGGACATCAGGGCGGTTGAGATCGAGTGCGTTGCTCAGGGGGGCAGAGCCTGCAGGTTTGTGGTCGCACCATTGGACCAGCTGCCAAGTCTTGTCCCGGAATACGACCTGCCACGGGAGTCGATGTCGGAGCACGTGCTGAGGTTGAATGAGGAGATTCTTGTCAAGAATCTTGAACTTCAGAACTTGAACCTGTCGCTTGAACGCCAGGTTCGGAAGAGGACGGAGGAACTCCGGAGGTCCGAGGAGAACTACCGCTCCCTCGTCAATCTGTCTCCTGACCCCATAGTCATCTGCAGCCCAGAGGGAGCCATTGTGTCAATCAACGAGGCTGGGCTCAAGATGCTTGGGCTTGATTCTGTCGACGAGGCGGTCAGTCTGAAGCTACAGTCAATACTGGACGGTAAGGACGTAGCCTGGAGCAAACTGACGTGGCTTCTCGAGAAAGAGGGGCAGGCAAATCAACTCGAGCTGGACATGCACGGAAGGAATGGCACCAAGATCACAGGGGAGGTTTCCGCGAGATTTGCAGACCTTCCTGGAGGAAAGCTCGTGGAGGTGATAATGAGGGATGTCACCGAGAAGAAACTCATGCAGGCTCAAGTCGTGGAGGCGAAATCTGAGTCTGATTTCCTGAACGACCTCATGTCGCACGACATCACTAACTACATGATCTCTGCCCACCACTTCGCAGCTAACCTCCGGAAATCGAACAGCCTGACAGATGAGCAAAAGCGTATGCTGGGGGTTCTGCTAAAGGACATCGAAGGCGCGTTCGAACTCTCGACGTCTGTCAGGGACATGTCCAGGATAAGAACTATGGATGAATCCGAGATTGTTGTGTCGGATCTCCAACGCATTCTCACGGAGGCCGCTGAAGAGGCCAGGGGAATGTACTCAGAGAAGTCCGTTAGAATCAATCTCGGACAGCTAATAGAACCACACTATGTCAGGGGCACGAGCCTGTTGTCTAGATTGTTCGTGAATTTGTTCACGAACTCCATCAAGCACGATCCCGGCCAAGAGGTTGTGATTGACGTTTTGATAGAGAACACGGTGGAGGAGGGCCAGCCCTGCTGGATCGTTCGCGTGATCGACCACGGGAAGGGCATACCTGACGAAGAGAAGGAGAGGGTTTTCGAGAGATTCCATAGGCTGGACACTTCAGTGTCCGGCACGGGTCTCGGGCTGTACGTCGCACGATTCATCGCCAAGAGCTGCGGCGGGAAGCTCTGGGCGGAAGACACTGTTCAGGGAGACCACACAAAAGGCACAACCATGGTCGTGCAATTGCCGAAGGCAGATAAGAGACAGGGCGCTGGGTCCCGCGAAGCCGCGCCTCTGTGATTGAGCTGAGTGGGCCCGTCGCGATTTGAACGCGAGTCACCAGCACCCCAAGCTGGAAGGATAC
>CAYOXJ010000181.1:0-3095 GCA_964407905.1 uncultured Thermoplasmata archaeon | reverse complement strand
GTGGTCTTGCCGATTCCGTTTGGCCCGAGGAGGCCTATGACCTCTCCCTTTCGTAGGACCGGCAACCTGTACAGTCGGAACGCGTTCTTACCGTACTGGTGGACGATCTCTCCCTCCAGTTCCTGGGGAAGCCCTATGATCTTGACAGCCTCGAACGGGCACTTGTGGACGCAGATCCCGCAGCCGACGCACAGCTCCTCTGATATCACGGGCTTTCCTTTCTCTCCTATCACGATGGCGTCGACACCAGTCCTCACTGGAGGGCAGTAATTGATGCACTCCAGGTTGCACTTCTTCGGCTGGCAACGGTCCTTGAGAAGGACTGCGATCCTCATCCTCCAGGGGAAGGAACGAGCCGCTTAAAAACGTATCAGATATCATTCCTGGAGCCCGCGCTCGATCTCCATTAGCAGCGGGTCGACGTCGAGGTCAACGTAACCTATCGTCTTGACAATCTCGTCAGCGGTGTACTTCTGCCCGTAGGACCAGAGCTCTCGCAGGTATTGGCCAGACTTCTGGCTCTCGAACCAGTTCTCTCCGAACTCGTCCTCAAGGGCCGCCTTCAGTTGTCCCTCCAGTATCCATGCCCGGAGGTATTCTGCGCAGTAGAACGCATCGTCGACATCCTCGAGGTAGTGCTTCTCGGTGTGCCTGAACTTCAGTGCCCTCTGAAGACAGGTTCTGTAGACCTCCTGGGAGTCTGTGGAGACCTTGCCCGTGTGCAGCTTGAGCTCATATACGAGCTTCGAGCCGTACCTCCGCAGGAACATCAGCTTGTTGACCAGTGTGAATCGAACGTAGTCGTCAATGTTCTCCATCCCGAGAACTCTCTTCAGCCAGAGCTTGTTAGATGTGAGGTAGTTGAACAGGAACGCGAACGATTCCGTAACGGAGTTGTCCCCGAGATACCTGTACTCCACGGGATGCTCTCTCTTCGTGTTCCCGAAATGCCATGCATGTCCTCCTTCGTGGAAGAAGGCATCGTAGTCCCGCCATCCACCAGTGGGCAGGATGACGAGTTTGATGTCGTCCGGGACATGGACGGGTGCGCAGAATGCTCTCGGCGTCTTCTTCGGCCTCTCCTCTATGTCCACATGGATGTTCGCATACGCCTCGGGGTCAATTCCCATGCTCTTGAGCGTCTTGAAGAACGATACCACGAGCCTGTCCTTCTCGAAGAACTTGTCGAACTCCTCTCCCCTGAACGCGTAGGGCACATCATAGCTCCATGCATCCGCGAGACGAATCCCGGTCCGGCTTTCGAGCAGCTCATCCATGGCGTTGACGTAGAGCTCCTCAGTTCTCCGCAGCATGCCCTCCATCTGCTCTTCAAGCGCAATGTAGTTGATGCCCTTCAATGTGGAGCACAGCTCTCTGTAGTTCTTGAAGCCGAGGACTCCTGACAGGTCGTGCAGCGTGGCCACCCTCTCTAGCAGGATCTCGTTCAGCTTCTGCGTCTCGACGAGCTTTGCCTCGAAAAGCCCTTTGCGCTTCGCAGCATCGGGTTCGTTCCTGAGCTTGACCGGGACAAACCTGTAGGGTATCTTCTCGCCATCGAAGTCCACTGTCGACTGGGTCTCGAAGGTGTTCGCCTTGTCCGTGAGGCTCTTCACAGCGTTTTCCATGTGGCCCATGGTCGAGAACGCTCTGAGGTATCTGAGCCATCTAGTGTCGTCAGGAGATGGCTCATCGCTGATCGCGGACCCGATCGCGCTGACGGCCTCGTCGGAGAAAAGGTGAGCATACTTCTCGTAGATCCTCACAGTCGACAGCTCGTCCTTCAGGCCAGCGTAGTTCTTGTAGAACTCATCCATCAGCTCGCTCTGGAAGGACTCGACATCTCCCCTCAACCGGTCGATGTCCCGGGAGGCCATACTGCGATAATGTAGCTCATCGTTGATATTCGTTTGCATCCTGGCATATCAATTGGCCGAGTTCGAACGCGCTAGATTTAAGTGTGCCACGCCCCATCAAGGCCGCTGTTCATGATGTCCCGAGTTCTCGTCTGCTGCGCTTGGCCATATGCTAACGGGCCGATTCACGTGGGCCATGTCGCGGGATCCATTTTGCCAGCAGACATCTTCGCTCGGTTCAACAGGATGATTGGCAACGAAGTGATCATGGTCTCCGGTTCCGACATGCATGGTGCGCCGATCACCGTAAGCGCTGACAAGGAGAAGGTGCCGCCCGAGACTATTGCGAACAGATATCACGCGATGAACACGAAGGCGATTGCAGACTTGGGGATCGAGTTCGATCTGTACACAAGCACTCATACTAGGAATCACGAGGTCGTGACCCAGGACGTCTTCAACAGGCTGCTCGAAAAAGAACATCTAGAGAAAAAGGCGACACCTCAGTTCTATTGCGAAAGCTGCAAGCGTTTTCTGCCTGACAGATACGTCGAGGGCAGGTGCCCGCACTGTGGGTACGAGCGCGCCCGAGGAGACCAGTGTGATAACTGCGGAAAGGACCTCAATGCTGAGCAGCTCGTAGATGCGAAGTGCCAGCTCTGTGGCGGCGTGCCCGAGCTGAGAGAGACAGAGCACTACTTCCTGAAGCTCTCGGACTTCAGAGAGCAGCTCGTCAAGTACGTCGAGCCTCAGAATCACTGGAGGCCGCATGTCAGAGCCTTCACGCTCAACGTTCTGAAGGAAGGCCTTGCGGACCGGCCAATAACCAGGGACATAACTTGGGGCGTCCCCGTGCCTGTGGATGGATTCGAGAGCAAGCGCATCTACGTCTGGTTCGACGCCGTGATCGGCTATCTCTCGGCGTCGAAGGAGTGGGCGATCATCGAGGGAAGGCCGGAAGACTGGAAGAAGTTCTGGACGGAGAGCTCCTGCAGGAGCTACTACTTCCTTGGAAAAGACAACATCGTATTCCACACGATCATCTGGCCAGCCATGCTCATTGGTTATGGTGGCCTGAATCTGCCCTACGACGTTCCCGCCAATCAGTTCATGACACTCGAAGGGCAGAAGTTCTCGAAGAGCATGGGCGTCAGCATTGACATCCCGGATATGCTGACGCGGTTCAAGCCCGACATCATCAGGTACTACCTCGCGGCAAACATGCCCGAGATGAAAGACAGT
>CAYOXJ010000180.1:0-3146 GCA_964407905.1 uncultured Thermoplasmata archaeon | reverse complement strand
GAGCTAAGCCTTGTCTGCATTTTCCAGCATTTGCGAGAATTGACGGATCTTGGATTGATATCACTGGTGAGACAGGAGCGCTCCTCGGCCAGGAGGATGCGCGTCTACTACTCCCTTACAGACAGAGGTCAGGAATTCCTCAAAAGGCAGGCCTGAGCCGCAGGATTTCTCGAGCTTGGGCTGTGGCAGGGCCCCAAGAAAGAAATGATCATCTTCGTACGAGCTGGTCAGGCTTGAAAACTCCTTGATCCGTGATGAAACCAGTAACGTATCGCGCAGGAGTCACATCGAATGCAGGGTTTAGCGCCCTTGAGCCTTCCGGTGCGATTCTGCATTTCTGGACGAAAAGCACCTCATCCTCCGAGCGCTCTTCGATCGGTATCTCCTTTCCAGTTCGAATTGCCATGTCGAAAGTGCTGGCAGGGGCTGCGACGTAAAAGGGGACTGAGTTCTCCTTGGCCAGAACCGCTTTCGAGTAGGTACCGATCTTGTTGGCGAAATCCCCGTTGCGTGCGATTCGATCAGCGCCAACGATCACAAGATCAACCTGGTCTTTCATATAATGACCAGCTGCATTGTCTGAGATTATCGCATGGTCGATGTCCTCGTTTGATAGTTCCCAGGCCGTCAACTTGGCACCCTGAAGCCTTGGCCTCGTCTCGGCAACATAGACGAAGATGTCCTTTCCCGATCTGTGGGCGACTCTGATCGGTGCGAGAGCCGTCCCGATATCAACAGTGGCCAGGGCCCCTGCATTACAGTGCGTAAGAAGCCTGTGACCAGACTTGATGAATCGCGCTCCGTTTTCTCCGATTCTCTTGCACATCGATACGATGTCGTCTGCGTACGCATCGGCAGCTTTAACGAGATCGGCATCTGACTGTGCGAGCATCTGGTCGACTGCGTAGAAGAGGTCATGGGCAGTTGGCCTAGTAGCTCTGATTGCCTTCGCTGCCCGCACCAGGCTTTCGCCCCTCAACCATGCCAAGGCCATGCCGTAGGCAGCTGCAGCCCCTATCGATGGGGCGCCCCTGATAGTCATGTCTGAGATGGCTTCGGCCATCTCTCGATATGTCCTTATCGAGGTGATCCTGAATCGGCCGGGGAGAAGTCGTTGGTCTATTGCTTTGACAACGCCGTGTTCCATCCAAAGAGCTCTTATGTCCCTCTTCCCCTTGTCCATCTTTACGAGCATCTGACTCGTCCCATGAATGAATGTCGTTGTATAAGAGAATCCGCTCCCGCAGCTGCAAAAGAATATTAAACCAAGGTCGCATTCAACGCAAGCACAACCAGGGCCCATGGTCTAGTGGTTATGACGGCGCTCTCACACAGCGCAGGTCGCCGGTTCAAATCCGGCTGGGCCCACTTGATGGTACTTCTCAGACTGACGCGCTCGCTCACAATGCCGCTCGAAAGTATCACTATGTGAAACACGATTAGCCCTCGCGATGGCGCAGAACAGAACCATTCAGAACGAGTGGACCACCGATGAGATAGACGAAATCTTGGATGAGTACAGGCCAATAACAATCCCGGTCTCGATCTCAATCAAGGGCAAGCAGAAGGTACTCGGATTCTCGGAAGCTGAAAGAATACTCAGAAAGGCGAAGCTGATCTCGCTGGAACCTTGCTGGTGCAGATTGAAATTGAGTAATTGCGACGGCCCAATCGATGTCTGCATTTGCGTGGACAAGGAGGCAGAACTAGCCATTTCTGAGCGTGATGGCAGAAAGGCTACCATCGAGGAAGCGATGGGTGCCCTGAGGAGATCGCACAAGGCAGGGCTTGTGCATCTTGCATATGAGACAGAGGGCCAAGAGATGAGGTCCATATGTAGCTGTTGCGCATGCTGCTGTCACAGTCTTGCTGCAATCACGAGGTTTGGATATGATGGCGACGTTGTCGGAAGGGCGGATGTCATAGCAGTTCAGGATCCAAAGAAATGCAATAACTGCAAGATCTGCGTGAACAAGTGCCACTTCGACGCATGGGACTTGGTAGGAGATAGGGTCCACCATTACTCCCTCAGATGTGCAGGTTGTGGCATCTGCGCATCTTTCTGTCCTCGCGGCGCGATCACGATGAAGAAACGGAGGAAGACCAGGCAAGGGCCATACGCGAGAGGCGATAGAAAGACCGGATCCGAAAGATGGTTGGTGAAGAGATACAAGATGGCCAGATGAGAGGGCAGATCTACGCCAACTTGGATGCCGCCTTCAGGACCTGATCAATCTCCTTTTTCTGCTCTTTCTCAAGCGGCTCCACGCGATGCTCCGTAAGGATCCTCTCGGCCTTCTCCTTCGCCCTAGCCCGCATGTCCTTCGCACCGAGCTTCATCCAGTTGTCGGCGATGTTCCGGTCTGCCAGTTCAGGCATCCAGATATCCTTCCTGAGGTGATCCAGTGTATGCTTGGTTCCAAGAAAAGCACCCCCAGGACCCACCTTGCTTATCAGGTCGATTGCCAAGCTCTCGTCGTCCACGACCATGCCCTGCGCTATTCTCGTCAGTGCGCCTGCCACCTCGTCATCAATCACGAGCTGTTCTACACTGTAGGTCTTGGCGGAGCTCAGCACGGCCGGGCCGAACACAACATCGGCACCTGCGAGGACCGAAGGAAGGCCGGTCATCGTCTTCTCGAGCATCGTCTGATCGCCGGGGAGCTTGCCATCGGTGCTGATGCCCCCGACCAACGATGGAACACGATAGTGCTTTGCCATTTGCACAACCGCCGCATTAAGGATGCCACGCTCAGGAGCACCGAGCGCAAGTATCCCGGTCCTCATGTCCATGACCGACGCGACACTTCCGTATATGACGGGGCAACCGGGATTGACCAACTCGCACAGCGCAATCCCCGCCAGAACTTCTGCATTGATGATCGCTAGCTCTCCCGCGAGAGTGATGGGTGAGGTACCGCCGCCCATGGCCATGCTCAGCACATCGTAGGGCATGCCTCCACGAGCGCACTCCAGCATGGCCTCCGTGTTCGCTCTGTCGAATTGCAGGGGGCTGACGGGACATCCTCCTGCAGAGATCACAGGGTTCTTCCTGAAATCCTCCTCTCCGCCGGCGACTATCTGCGCAATCCTGAGGAATTTCTTCGTGAATTCGGTTCCGTGGCTCTCGTGGGCAACATGCTTGG
>CAYOXJ010000179.1:0-3150 GCA_964407905.1 uncultured Thermoplasmata archaeon | reverse complement strand
GAGTTGGACCTCGCCGTCCACGAGGGCGAATACTTGGGGCCTGAGCATCGATGTGTCCGTGATGCCCATCAGCTGGAACTTGTCCTCATAGACGCAGTTCCTGCCGATGATGAAGAACCACGGGCCATCTGGAGAGCCATGAATGTGCGTCGCCTGGACCGCCCTGTAGACATCGCGCTTCTGATCCGGCAGCAGGTGGAAGTCCCTCTCTGTGGTCGGGGCGAGCGCCTCGATGATGTACTCGAGCGGGTAGCCATACGCCCGGTTCAGGACATCGAACAGCAGCACTGAGACCTCCGTGTCCGTCAGGAAGAGGGGCACGACATTCCTCTGCGCGAGATACTCAGAGACCGAATGATAGTTGGCGAAATCGCCGTTGTGCACCAGGGCCTCATCAAGGCCGACGAACGGATGCGCGCCCCCCGGGTGCCACACGCGCCCTTTGGTCGGATACCTTTGGTGGCCTATCCAGATATACGCCCTGAGGTCCTCGAGCCTGTAGTGCCTGATCACTTCCTCAGCGTATCCCACGATCTTCATCACGATCATGTTCCTTCCATGGGACATGACGAACGCGGACATCTCGGACGATGCGTAGTACTTGTAGTTCGTCTTGAAGCTGGTCTGGTACACGAACTCGTCCTCTGCCTTGCGGGGATCAAGCTTCTCGAGCCTGTTCTTTCTGATGAAATCATCAAGGGCTTCCTTCCTGGCCCGGCAGAAGTACCGCCATACCTCAGGAGGCACGATCTCGAGTGACGACCGCAGGGACCTGCCCGCGCTCGTCTCAACCTTGTACTTCTTCTCGACCTTGTAGAATGGCCTGATGAACTCGTCCTCGAGCTTGTCTCTCACCTCAGGTCTCAGATAGGCGATCTGGATCAGGTAGTCGTTCTCTAGGATGCGTTCGGAGACGCCCATTTGTTCGGCCGACAGCCCCACAGCAGCGATCCCTCCTCCCTTGCCGTTCCCACGGTTGTGCATCTGAATGAGCGGGCCGAGGATGTGTCGGCCTGCGATCGGCACAGAGCTCGCGATCCCGACGACCCCGCACCCGCCTTCGGCCTCCTGAGCATGTGTGTCCTCAGACCGCGGAAGAGCTCTCATCCACTCCCTCGATTCGATCAAAGAAAGGGCGTCGGTCACTTCCCCACCTCCCTAGCTAGGTTGTCCGCGTGTCTCAGCACATCTGTCCTGCCTCTGAGCTCGGATATATCTTTCATGCCCAGCCTGGAGAGCAGATCGCACCATTGGAGCATCCAGGCGCCGTACAAGTTCGATATCCTCTTCGCGCCCCAATCGGAATCTGTCAGCTTGTCGAGCTCAGGATCCGTGGTTGCGATCCCCCTCGGACAGCCACGCCCGCTCTCGCAGTTGCCGCATCTCACGCATCCGAGTGCGACCAGGTCCGATGTTCCGATCACCGCACCATCCGCGCCGAGAGCGATGGCCTTAGCAACGTCCATCGCGGTACGCAGGCCTCCGCTGGCGAGAAGCGTGATCTGGTCGCGGATCCCTTCGTTGAGAAGGAACTTGTGGACCTTGGGAATCGCGTACTCGATCGGCATCGCGATGTTCTTCTTGGCAATCTCCGGTGCGGCACCGGTCCCTCCGTAGCCACCATCCAGGTGCACAATGTGTGCGCCTGCGTAGTAGCTGCCCACGGAGACCATCTCCACATCATTGGGTGTGGACACTTTAACGGCTAACAGCGCGCTCGGGTTAATGGCCGACACCCAATCGAGATGCTTCTTGTGGTCTTCGACTGAGTAGACGCTGTGAAACGGGAACGGCGAGAAGAGGCTCGTGTAGGGCACCGCCTCGCGCATCCTCGCAACGTCTGGAGTGTTCTTGTCATGGAGCAGGTGGCCCCCGAGTCCGGGCTTCGCGCCTTGCGCGTACTTGAATTCCACAATCCTTGCGCGTTGAATGGTCTCCTCTCTCACTCCGAACAAGCCGGTTGCAATCTGAGTGATCACGCAGTCCTTGTACGGGATCAGCAGATCAGGATAGCCCCCTTCGCCCGTACATGTGAAGGTATTCCACAACCTCGCTGCCTTTGCTCGCGCGATCATCGTGTGCACGCTCACTGATCCGAAGGACATCCCCCCACCATATATCGGAATGGAGATCCTGATCTTCGCGCCCTTCCCTCTTCTGTTCAGGTCAATGGCAGTGCAGATCTCGTCCGGATCGAACTTGCTCTTTTTCTCCGGCAGCTTGAAGAACAATCTGTCGAAACCGCCGCCAGAGCTGCCGACATTTCCTGGGTGATCCAGGCTGAGAGGTTTCCCTGTCTCCGCCATCTCCCAAGTCGCGAGGATCATATCGGAAGACCAGCGAGGATCTCCCAGGCTCATGTAAGTGTCGCTTGTCCCGATTGAGAGGGACCCAGTCGGACAGTTCGCAACGCAGAAGAAGTAGTTGACCTCGCAGGATGGACCGATGCATTTCCTGTCATCCGGAGGAAGTATTTTCGCGTGTCCCTCTATCCTCGTGTGGACGCCATATGGACACAGGCTCGCGCAGAGGCCACATGAAATGCAGGCGTCAGCCCTTGTCACGGTGAACCTGTTCACGAACTTGAGCTTCTCGGAAGGGATGAGAGCGGCCTCTGGGAGGACTCGCGGGCACGCCTTGGCCGTATCAGCCACTGCCAGCACCTCCTGCGATGCCGGAGAACGCCTCTCGCTCGACGTCCTCGTAGAATATGGCCCGGCCAACCTCCCCTCTGAGCCTGCGCACCTCCCTGAGCCCCATCGCCCCGAGAACCTCTAGCAGCTGGTCTCGCCATGCGCCGACCATGTTCTCGACACGGCCCTCGACCCAGTCCGGGGGAGCGCTGTGCAAGTTGATTGGGCAAGAACTGACAGAACACGTGAGGCAGTCTCTGCACTCGAGAGCAATTACAAGCGCCTTCTCGAGAGCCACGACGTCAGCACCGCAGATGATGGTCTTCGGGACGTGCTCCGCGGCGGCGATGCCACCACCAGCAATGACAGTGATCCTGTCGCGAACGGCCTTCGAGACCATGGCTCTGTGAATCGCTCTGAGCGAATCCTTGGCGTGCCTTGGCTCGGCTCCGCCTTCCTCATTGCCCTCCTCATCGTACAGGACGTGCACTACATCGATCTTCGCGCGGACCAGGTC
>CAYOXJ010000178.1:0-3158 GCA_964407905.1 uncultured Thermoplasmata archaeon | reverse complement strand
TCGCTCAAAGGTGTGGAGAACGCGAGAGTCAATCTTGCCACTGATAAGGCGACTCTAGTGTACGATCCGGCCCTCGTTGCCATGGCAGATATCGAGAGGGCCGTCAAGGAGTCTGGCTATGGCGTCGCCAAGGACGAGATCTCTCTGACAATTGGAGGCATGCATTGCGCAACATGCGCGCTCACGATAGAGGAGGCATTGAGAGAGGTTCCAGGAGTTGCGGACGCGAGAGTGAACTTCGCGCTGGGCAAAGCCAGCATCGACTACGACTCTGAGATCGCCTCTCAGGCTCAACTCAGAAGAGCTGTGGAAGAAGCTGGATACAAGGTCCTCGAAGTGCAAGGCGTGATGGCCGAGCAAATCGCCAGACAGGAGGAACTGAGGGAGGGCTACAACACGCTGATATTCGCCGCGATTCTTAGCGTTCCAGTTGCCGCGATTTCGATGACCTATGATCTCTGGCCTGGCGGAACCCTGGATATGACCCTGAAGAACTACATTCTCCTGCTGCTCGCCACTCCGGTCCAATTCTATGCTGGGCTCAGATACTACAGAGGGACCTACTGGGCCGTAAGAAACCGAAGGGCCAACATGGACACCCTCATTGTCCTGGGAACCACCGCAGCATGGCTCTACAGCCTTGGGGTAACGCTCTTCCCCGATGCCGTCGGGACCTCGGAAGTGTACTTCGACACTTCGGCTGTGATAATCACTCTTGTGTTGGCAGGAAAGTACTTGGAGCTCAGGTCCAGAGGGGCGACGTCCGAGGCAATTGTCAAGCTGATGAGCCTTCAGCCGCCAAAGGCCATCATGCTCAGCAACGGCAACGAGATCGAAGTGGGAGTGGAGGAACTGAAGGAAGGCGATGTCGTCATTGTCAAGCCGGGGGAGAGAATACCAGTTGACGGAGAGGTTCTGGCCGGGGAGTCTGCGGCGGACGAGTCTCTGGTGACAGGCGAGTCGATCCCGAGAGAGAAGACCGTTGGCTCCTCGGTGACCGGGGGGACTGTCAACATGGGTGGTATCCTCCAAGTGAGGGCGACAAGAGTGGGGCGGAACACCACCCTAGCACAAATCGTCAAACTCGTTGAGGATGCCCAGAACACCAAGGCACCGATCGAAAGAGTAGCTGACACGGTGGCCGGGTACTTCGTACCAGCGGTTATAATAGTGGCCACCGCGACTCTTCTGTTCTGGTATTTCGTGGGCTCCTCTGTCTGGGACGTCGGCGATGCGCTGTCATTCTCGCTCACGGCGTTCGTGGCTGTGCTCGTGATAGCGTGCCCCTGCGCTCTCGGACTTGCGACGCCGACGGCCATCGTGGTCGGCACCGGAAGGGGCGCCCAGATGGGTGTGCTCATCAAGGATGCGACGGCATTGGAAACGGCTCATAAGCTGACCACAATGCTGTTCGACAAGACAGGCACACTGACGCTCGGGGAGCCAAAGGTCGTGAGGATTGAACTAGGACTCACGCCCACTGAAAGAGAGCTTCTGTTCTATGCTGGGAGCGCGGAGAAAGGGTCGGAGCATGTGCTCTCCCGGGCAGTCATCTCCGCTGCTCAGGCTTCTGGGGTTAGCCTCGAGCAGCCTGAGTCCTCGCGCGTTGTTCCGGGAGAAGGGGTCACCGCAGTCGTCAACGGAAAGGAGATATCAGTTGGGAACCGGAGAATGCTCCAGAGGCTGCATGTCGGGCTGGGAACGCTGGAGGACAAGATGCAGGCGATGGAGGGCGAGGGGATCACCGTCATGGCTTGCGTTGGCAATGGGGGAGTCCTGGGTCTGATAGGTGTCGCCGATACTATGAAGCCCGAGGCAAACGAGGCCATCTCAAGACTGAAAGAGCTCGGCCTCAAAGTGGCGATGCTCACAGGTGACAACGAGAGGACTGCGAGAGCGATCGCAAAGCAGGTCGGGATTGAGGAATTCAGGGCCCAGGTGCTCCCGGCGGACAAGGCGGACGCTGTGAAAGCCTTCCAGGAGAAGGGCGAAATCGTGGCCATGGTAGGCGATGGAATAAACGACGCCCCGGCCCTCGCTCAGGCGGACATAGGCATCGCATTGGGAACGGGCACGGACATCGCTCTCGAATCTGGCAACATAGTGCTTGTTGGCGAAGACCTGAGGAGTGTCGTCGCCGCGATCAAACTCAGCAGACAGACTTTCCGGAAGATAAGACAGAACCTGTTCTGGGCCCTGTTCTACAACACGGCCTCAATCCCTATAGCCGCCGGGGTGTTGTACCCTGTCACCCACTGGCTGTTGAACCCGATGATAGCAGCCGGCGCGATGGCCTTCAGCTCCGTCTCGGTCGTGACGAACGCCTCGTTGCTGAAGCGTTACAGGCCGTGATTGGCAGTTCCCTGGTCGAGAACTGTGGCCAGTACTGTGTAGAAAAGGTTATCTGGGTGCGTTCAGATAACAACTCAAGAGTGCGCAGGATCGCGGGCATCCCCTTAACCAGTCCCCCACACGATGCCTAGTTCCCACGGATCTCTACTTCCACACCCCCGAGTCGGACGTGGTCTCATGTTCGGAAAGAAGCTCTCGAAAGGATTTCTAGTGGACTTGAATGGCAACCTGATCAGGGAGTTCGTCTTCAGCGACAAGACTGATGTGAGCTTCGATCAGATCCGGCCAGCCTTTCAGGGCCAGATCATCGCCAACATGGGCGCGTTCCAGCTGGGCAGGATGAAATGTGTCGTACTGCCGGGACAGAAGCTGCATTTCCTGACCGTTGGCAAGGACCTGCCAGACAGTGAGGACGCGGGGCTCATCAGAGAGATATTGGGATCTGCGGAGAAGTCATTCGACGAGAACATCGAGATTCGACTCAAATCGGCATATGAGGCGGAACAGCGCGCGAAGCAGGAACAGGAGAACGCGCGGCAGGCATCACTTGCCCTTGAAGGTCAGAGAAAGGACCTCGCCCAAGAAGGCACGCAGCTCGAGGCGCTCAAGACAGAGCTGGACCGGCTGAGGCGGGAGACGGAGAAATGGCAGGACGAGATCAAGGAGTTCGAGCTACAGGTCAACAACAGGCACGCGCAGATCAACGAGAGAGTGACCCTTCTCCTCGAGCGGGAGCAGATGCTGGCCAGGAACCAACAGGCTTTCGAGGTGGCATCCGAAGCGAAACGGAACCTGATCCGCAAGAT
>CAYOXJ010000177.1:0-3207 GCA_964407905.1 uncultured Thermoplasmata archaeon | reverse complement strand
GTCGTTCACCCCCTGAACCCTGTCGGTCGCCGGGAGCGACACGTCGTACGCCTTGTCCCTGCCGCACATCGGGAACTCCTTGGGGGCTGTCGACAGCGCTTCCTTGACCATCTGCTCAGGAATCTTCGCAATCTGTGCTCTCTCGTCGACGGATGCGCCATGGTCCCTGAGAAGCGAAAGCACGTCAGAGCTGGTGACCTTGATGCCAACCTCCTCAAGTATCTTGATCGATTCGACATGAACGACTTCTTCTTGTTCCTCGGTCAGCGGGTTGAAGACGGCCTTTGCCAAACTCTCCTCCTCCTGGAGGCGGAGAGAATACAGGTATAAAAATCCGGGTTGCCCGTCGGTGAGCAGCCTTAAGAATCCTTCGAATCGGGGAACGACTGTGCACGTTGGCGATTCGGAAGGGGCTCTGCTATGGACGGCACATCCCAGATGGTCTCTACTAGCTCGGCGGGGGCGGCATCGGGGGCTGGTACGGCAGCGGTGGAGGCTGATACGGCACAGGCTGTCCCGGCCTCCTCCTCATGACCATCAGGGCCACAACGAGCAGGAGGACCACGACCAGGGCAACCCCTGCGATCAGTACAATCAGCAGGATGTTCACTCCTTTGCTCGTTCCGTACTCTTTCAATGACAGCGTGATGTAAGGATCGTCGGAGCCGGATTCGTACGACTCCTGCTTGACATAGTTGCCGACCTCGGACGACCACCAGAAGACCTCATAGCTGTCGTCGTCCGTGTTCGTGAGGGTAATCCTCAGGGTCTCGAACGATCCTGCGTCGGTGACTATAGTCTGCGTCGATGAGGCGACCTCTATCGAGTACACTGCAGTGTCGTCATCGGTAGAGTTGTCAGTCAGGGTACCGTTTTCCCAAGTCTTCGAGACCATATGCATGTTGACAGTCTCAGTCCACGAGTCGCCCGGTCCTGTGGAATCCGGGTCGAATCCAGACATCAGCGGCGGCGTGAAGGTCGTGTCCATCTCCGTCTCCATGTCCATGTACATGTGAAGTGTCCCAATGGTCATCGATGTGTTCATCCGCATGAAGGTATCTTCTTTCACCACCGCCAGGCCTTCCCTCGTCTCATACGAGAACCCTCCCAGCTCAACAACGACGCTTACGGTAGATCCGAACAGACTAGTGGTGGCCTCTATGCTCCCGTCAATCTCCATCACGTTCACGTCGTACGACGTACCATTGACAACTATCGTGTCCGTCTTGTCAAATGAGTAGGTGACAGTGCCGTTCACGATCAGGCCAGATAAGTCCATTGTCATCTCATATGTCCAGTATTCGCCGCTGCTGCGGTCGACCGCAACCGCGGGGACCGAGAACGCAGCCATTACGAGCACAGCACAAAGCACACCAACAATCGCATTTCTGATCGCTCTCAATCAGATACCTCCAATCCCGAGATTCCTGAGTTGGAAAGACCGCTGGGGCATCATATAGCTTTCCCAATGATTTCATGTGCACGGCCCCCGGTCCTCCGTCGTCACAGACACGCTGGCACCCATGGAGGCAACATTTTATCTCGAGACACGAAAAAGTATTAAGATTAGAAATCCGAATCCGCCCAAGACGGCCTGATTACGGAGCGGGCTGAATAACGCTCTGGTCAATCTGCGGGTCAGGGATGATTCACCATGCCGGAAGGACTATCGATGTATGCGGAGAAGGTCTACAACGCGATGAAGACCGCGGGAATGGACAGCGAGGAGAAGATGGCTACGGCCGAGAGGATTGTCGGCCTTGCGAAGGCCCCGAAGAATTTCGTGCTCCGGGCTTTGGACGAGCTGCAGGCAAAGGGCCTCGTGAGGCGCAGGGCGAGAGAAAAGGCCGCAGGATATTGGCTCCTCCCTCCAAAGTAGAGAGCACTCATTCTTCTTCGTGTTCCTGATATCAGTTCCGGGAGCTCTTGCCGACGCATCTGGCCAGTCCGGACCTCAGAGGAAAAGATATAACATAGTACGGTCTAACCCATGGCAGTGCCTAGATGAACGGAGAGTTTGTCGTCACGCCCTACAAGGTGTCGGGCGAGGTGGATTACGACGTCCTGATCGAAAGGTTCGGCACCAAGAGGATCGATGAGGAGCTGCTCGCTAGGCTCGCGAACTACGGTCCACTTCATCACATGTTGAGGAGACAGATCTTCTACTCGCACAGAGACCTCGAATGGGTTCTGGACGAATACGACAAAGGGAACAAGTTCGTGCTCTACACCGGCCGCGGACCCTCTGGGCCTATCCATCTCGGCCATCTCATGCCCTGGGCGTTTGCGAAGTACCTCCAGGACACTTTCAAGGTGAAGCTCTGGTTCCAGCTGACAGATGATGAGAAGTTCATGTTCTACGACCACCTCTCCCTCGAGGACGCGAAGAAGTGGGGGTACGACAACGCCCTCGACATCATCGCGCTCGGATTCGACCCTAAGCTGACGAACATATTCCTCGATACAGAGTACATCAGGACCATGTACCCAACGGCCATCCAGGCTGCCAAGAAGATCAACTTCTCCACGATCAGGGCTGTCTTCGGGTTCGACAGCTCGAACAACATAGGCAGCATATTCTTCACAAGCATCCAGACTGTGCCTTGCTTCCTGGAGTCCATAGAGCGGAAGAAGAACGTGCCATGCCTGATCCCGTGCGGAATAGACCAGGACCCGCACTTCAGGATCACCAGGGACATCGCCGAAGGCCTCGGGTACTTCAAGCCCGCTCTGATACATGCGAAGCTCATGCCCTCGCTCCAGGGCGCGAACAAGATGTCTACATCTACCGGAAACGACACAACCATTTTCACGACCGATGACAAGAAGACCGTAAAGAAGAAGATCGTGAACGCGTTCACGGGTGGGAGGGTATCGACCGAGGAGCAGAAGAAGCTGGGCGGAGATCCTGACATCTGCTCCGTGCACCAATACAACCTGTACTTCTTCGAGCCCGACGACAAGAAGCTCGCACAGCTCTACAACGACTGCAGGACAGGGAAGATCATGTGCGGCGAATGCAAGAACCTCCTTTTCGACAAAGTCTGGAAGTTCTTGGAGGATCATCAGAGAGGCCGCGCGAAGGCCAAGGATCGGATCGAGGACTTTTTCGTGAGGGACTGAGCGGCTTGAAACTGAAGCCAGTTGCTGTTGTTAGGAACGGCATTGTGGAGGACCCGAACGATTGGGACTCCATCAGGTCAGAGC
>CAYOXJ010000176.1:0-3220 GCA_964407905.1 uncultured Thermoplasmata archaeon | reverse complement strand
AGAGAACCACTTGTTCGCTCAGGGGAGAGGCTTCTGGTACCACGTGAAATGCTTCGCTACTCTGAACCCCAAGCCCTCGTAGAGCCTCAAGGGATCGTACGGATTCTCGACTTCCATGTCCAACACAGCTTCGTCCATGCCGTGGTCCTTGAGGACCTTGAGACTTCTGGCGAGCAGAGCGCGGGCCAGGCCTCTGCCCCTGTACTGCTCCCGGACGAAGACGTGTTCCGTATGCCCTCGCTTCTTTCCTAGCTGCCGGTTCTCCTCCTCGACGATGTAGTTCAGCACCATACCAGCTAGGGTCTCGCCATCCCACGCTACCTGCCAGAGGTCTGGCTGGAAGACGCTTGTCTTCATGAAGGATTGGAAGTGCCTATCATCCCATTTGTTCTCGGAGAAGTCCCGGTCGTGCCGCGACGCCTCCTTGTCGGCCTCCCATATCTTGCGGTAATGTTCGCGTCCTACTGGGCGTATTTCGAACCCAGCAGGGAGTGGCATCTCGGGAATCTCATCCAGGCTTCGAACCATCTCGAGCACATGCTGGACGGGCCGATAGCCATTGCTCACTGCAATGGATTTCCAATCGTTGTCCGAGTCGTTGGCCCAGAGCTCGATGAAGGCTGCTCCCTCATCGCCGTCCTTCTTCACGATCTTGCGAATGTGTCTCTCATTGTACAGGAACAGCTTTTCGCGGATCCCCCTGCCACGCCATTCCTGCAGGAGCTCTACTGAGTGGCCGTACGCTCTCCCGCTCTCTCGATTCTCCCGCCAGACCCTTGCGAGACCGATCATCTTCCCATCTGCCTCGGCCACGAGGATGTCAGCTTGAGGGTCGAAGTCAAGAGGGTCGTCGAAACTAACGGCAAGGTCTTGCTCTGTTGTGACGAAATCGACGCCATCAGCCTCTCTGCTGCGTGTCATCACGGTTGCCATTGCGGGAAAATCCTCATCTCCTCGGTAGCGACGGAGAGTAAGTTCTGGAATCGTGGGTAAGCCCGTCTCCTCGAGATCTTCTGGCTGTCTTTTCCTGTCTGTCATTTCGCATACCGCGTCGTCAATCGCTTTGAGCATCCTACTATGTATTGGCGGGATGAGGGACTGGCAAGCTGTTGCGCGTTTATCAATCTTCTGAATGGTTCTTTGGCCAGAAAATGGATACCGCGGGGAACCTTGCATGGAATCGAATTTCCGGCTGGCCATCAATCAGAGGATCGTTGGAGCAAGACATAATCGGTTGCTTTTGCTTCGTGACGAAGCCTTATTAACGGGAATGGCATGTTTCCGCTCGCATGGCGAAGCACGTGGAGCTCAGGAACGAGTGGACAACGGACGAGATCGATGAACAGCTGGGCGAATTTAAGCTTGTGACCGTCCCTGTGGAGGTCTCATTCGAAGGGACCCAGAAGGTGCTCAACCTCTCGGAGGCGGAGAACATGCTCAGGAACGCGAAGCTGATATCCCTCGAACCCTGCACATGCAGGCAGAAGATGGGGAACTGTGATGCACCGGTCGACGATGTCTGCATATGCGTTGACAAGGAGGCGGAGGAGGCGATGTCCCTCCGAGAGGGCAGGAAGGCTTCCTTTGACGAAGCGATGGCGACCCTGGAGAGGACGCACAAGGCAGGGCTCGTCCATGTGTCTTTCGAGCTCGAGGGCCATGTAATGGGTGCGATCTGCAGCTGTTGCCAGTGCTGCTGTCATGCGTTGGCAGCGATGACGAGGTTCGGAGGATACGATGGGATTGTTGGCAGCTCTGACATGATAGCAGTCCATGACGCGTCGCGGTGCAGCGATTGCAGAATCTGCATTGACAAGTGTCAGTTCGATGCGTGGGGCATCGTCGCAGATAAGGTGCATCACTACCAGGGAAGATGCACTGGATGCGGTGTATGCGTATCGTTCTGCCCCGAACATGCTATTGAGCTTGTGAAGAGGACTGGGCCCGAGAGTAAACGATTGAAGAAGGCGCAGGGAAAGATCACACGCTAGGTGCGCCGGTGTGTCTTGGCACATCTGGCTTCATGGCAATCAGTGTGACCTTGCGGCGAGCCACACTTCTTTCACATCCATTCTTCGCAATGCCTTCAGACCATGGTGCGGCTCTTGTCCATTATTGCGAAGGCAACTTCCTTGTACGGGGTGCGCCCTTTTCCCTCTCAGCCTCGAGGGGGTTCGAGGAGGGGGTGAAGAATTGGCGATATCTGTGACATTCTGGAGGCTCGGCAACAATGTATCTCCAGAGGATGCTGCAAAAGTGGCGGCGAAGCTCATGGAAAAGGGAGAATTCCCACCAAAAGGCACAGAGATACTTGGATGGTACATTTGTCCAGGCGGCAGAGGCGTGACGATAACTGAGTCGAAGTCCGCTGAGCCCGCAGACGCTTTCAAGAACTGGCTCGCGTGGGTACAAGAGAGGAAGGACTTCTTCGAGTGCTACGAAGTCTGCCCAGCAGTCTCTGCTCAGGATGCAATCAAGATGGTCCTTGGCAAGTAGGAGGACCAGGCTTAGCAAACCTCTTCTACGCTTCTTTTCTGAGGGCTTCACGTGCTTCGAAGCATCATTTGACTTTGCCTTCTTCTTACGCAACAGACAAGTTCACGGTCATCGGGACTCCTGCTCAAAGTGTAAAGATCAAGACCACGAGGACGATTACAATCAAAAACAGGGCCATGATGAGGAATCCTTGGTTCTCCATGGCTTTGGACTCAATACGCCCGAGCCTGATCAGGACCTCTTCTTCAAATGAAGCTGGAGCCTTGGGTTCCACCGTCTTTGGCGGACCAAGCTCGCCGATGATCGCCCGCTTTGCTTCAGTCAGGTCGTTCTCGCAGGATCTGCACAGTCTGTCTGTCCTCATATTCCTGGCCCCGCACTTGGGACACACAACAATCGTATCGAAAGGGATATCTGAGTATTCTACCATGCCATCGTCTCGATACCGAATCAGTTGAGGCCGCCTAAAGCTTTCTTCATGTAAGTCCCCTCAAGAATCCGAACATCGGACTCTCTTTCAGTCCGATGGTCATCGCAGCGAGCTACACCTTCTGGAATTCGCTTCTCGAGCAATTCACGAGCCAGCATATTCTTCGTAGGCCTCTTTCGTCTCGAGACTTCTGATAGCGTCGGTAGTGACTTGCCCGCCTTTCAGAGCTCGTGGTGGCTTGATGCAAACGCCTTGACGTTCTTCTCGACTTCTTCCACGCTCTTCATGCCTATC
>CAYOXJ010000175.1:0-3256 GCA_964407905.1 uncultured Thermoplasmata archaeon | reverse complement strand
GGGCTCCGGCGCGTTGGCGGGAACCACCTTCAAGCTTGACAGGGAGCTAATTGCCGAGATGCTGGCGATGGATTCCACAACTGAGAACTCTCTTGACGCGGTATCCGACAGGGACTTCATAGCGGAGCCGCTGTTCGCGCTCTCTCTCCTCATGATTCATCTCTCCTCTCTGTGCGAGGAGCTGGTCCTATGGTCCTCGCATGAATTCGGCTTTCTGAGGCTGCCCAAGAACCTCGCCAGCGGCTCGAGCATGATGCCTCAGAAGCTGAACCCGGACATACCTGAGCTCGTCAGAGGGAAATCTGGCCGAGCTCTCGGAGACCTCGTCACTGTCCTCACCTTGCTGAAATCCCTTCCCCTCGCGTATAACCGCGACCTGCAGGAAGACAAGGAGGCCCTTTTCGACGCTTTTGAAACCGTCGGGGACTCACTCCATGCCCTCACAGCCTTCCTGACCGAAGTCAGATTTGACAAGGCGAGGATGGGGAAGGAGGCCGAGGTCGGGCTGATGACCGCGACCGACCTCGCCGACTTCCTCGCAACCCGCGGTATGCCGTTCAGGACCGCGCACGGTCTGGTGAGGCAAATATCGGAAATGTCTCGTGAGGATGACAAGAAGTTCCAGGCCATTGCCCATCAAGTGCTCTTGAAGCATATGAAGGATTACAGAACCTCGGACCTGAACATCCTGAAGGCATCGAGGGCAATCGAGCGTAGGAATATTGAGGGGGGGACGGGAAAGGCCGCTGTTTCAAGGCAGATGCAGAAGGCCGCAGCGAGCCTCAAAGCGAACATGAAGACCCTTGCGGTGCTCAAGGAACAGACATCTACCGTGGACAGGCTCCTTGGGTGATCTCTCAGCGCGTATCCTCAGGAACTATTCTATCCTCTATCAGGCCCGAGAGGATGTCGAATGCGTGCATCATGTCCTCTCTCGACACGATGAATATAGTATCCGTATAACAGCTCACTGCCTCGACCAGGTTGATCCCCTGCTCGGACAGCATGCCCATGACATAGGCGAATGCGCCTGGGGTCTCCTCGATGGCTGGCGGGCTTCTTACTGTGATCTCAGCGAGGTTCTCCTTGACGCTGACGATATGCTCTTTGCCGATCGCCCTCACAATCGTCGGCAGGTGCCTGTCCTCTGAGATCACCGTGATCGCGTTCGTGCTCTGCAGCACCTGCATCGTGCTCTTGTCCGCGAGGATCTTCTTGACGATGTCTTCGAGGTTCTTCAGGACGATCCACTCGTTCTTCGCTATCACGATGCATATCCTGGTCTTCAGCTCCAGCCTGCTCTCCTCGAAGAGTCTCGTTATCGCGCCTTCGGAATCGGTCTTCGCGAGCTTCATCGCGTAGCGTCTGCTGGCCGCCAAGACCGCCTCTTCGTTCTTGACTCCAAGCTCCTTCATGATGAGCCGGGCCAAGGACGAGTAGTTGACGAGGTCCTTGCTGATGCAGTCCCTGATGCTCGGATGCCTGTCGATGTACTTGCGCGTCAGCTCCGCAGCGCTCGGCTTCTCCTTGGGCTGGTCCATGCGTGAGCGGAATCCACAGGTCTCACTTTAAGCTTTGTCTTCGTCTGGCTCGAATCTCGAGAGACGGCAACATCCCGGGAAGCATTATATATCGACAGTTAATAGGCGGAGAAACCATACGCATCGCACAGGGCTCCCGTGGTGTAGTCCGGTCAATCATTCCAGCCTTTCGAGCTGGCCACCCGGGTTCAAATCCCGGCGGGAGCACTGAGTTCACTCAGGCTCAGGTGAGAGAATGGCGAAGAAGGTGAAGGTTACACACGGAACCACGGACAAGGATCTGCTGGGGCCGTGCGGACTCTACTGCAACTACTGCCTCGTATACAGGCAGGGGAAGTGCGAAGGGTGCATCAGAATGAGCAGGCAAAAGGCGAGGACAGGCGAGGTATTCTGTGGCATCTACGCTTGCTCGAGAGAGAAAGGGATAGAGGCGTGCTGCGATTGCGGGGGGTTTCCATGCGACAGGTACGGCCCGGGCAAGGACTCGATCTTCTCGGAATCCTTTGTCAAATGGATAAGAGAGACCTGCGGACGATGACCGCGGCCTTCACAACGCTTGGCTCATCTCTCTTTCGATCAGCGAGAAGTCCTTAGAGTCCATTGCCGCCTCATCGACGGGCATCACCAGAAATCCCTTGTCAAGCACCACCTGCTCGTTGATCAGCTGGACGAACTTGAGGACGCTCTTAAAGTCGTTCTGCGTTATCAAGTACTCCAGGCCCTCGATCATCACCACTCCGCTCTCGCCCTTGGAAAGGAACTCCCGTATGGACGATGCTAGATGAGCCAGATTGTTGGGGGACACGTACTGAGTTCCTTTGGACGCGACTGGAGGCTGAGTCGTCTCGGTCTTCGTCAGCCAGAGCGTCTCCGCGTCGAACTTGTACTTCTGTTTCAGTATGTCAGGATGGGTTCTCGATATGCACAAGCCTCTTGCACCACCAGAAAGCAATGTTGAGAACAGCCCAAAGCTCCTCTCCGGCCTGTCTTCCTTGATAACGTAGCTCCAGCCAGGCATCAGCTGAACTGGCTGCTGTGCCCGCTCCGGCTGACCTGTGACCTCTTGAACTGACAGCTTCTTCCCAAGCGCTCGCTCGAGCTCCTCAATCCTCTGTTGCACTCGCTGATAGAGCATCGACCGCTTGGTCTTCGCCATTATCTGCAGCTCTCGGGAAGTGTAGCCCTTGGTGCAAAGCTTGACGATCTCGTCCCATGCGTCCTGGAGGCCTTCTTGGAAACCCTTGATGTACCCCTTCGCGGAGTCCTCTTCCTGAGACATTTGCCCCATCCGCTTCTCGCAGGTTTCCTTATGGTGTGGCCAGACTAATAATCTTTTCTGGCTGGGTCGGTTGCGCTCATGGTCTGGTGACGAACAAAAGAATATTAGTCCGAGGCCGCATCGGTGGCGAAGCGAATCATGCAAAAGAAGAAGATCCCGAGGCTGAGGCTCAAGGCTCGAATCGCGTCCAAGGTCCGGGAGAAGGATCTGCTAGAGAACGCCAAGCTGCTAGCAGAGAACCCCGATCTGATCCTTCCGGAATGTTCAGAGGACTGCGGCTCGTGCCCGTTCAAAAAGACAAGGGCCAGGTTGGAGAAGATACAGAAATACAGGGACGATCCCATCAAGCTCGCGAAGTTTGCGAGAAGAGGGGACAAGCTCGCGCGCGCATACGCAGGTACTATAGGGCTCGCCCATGAAGAAAAGACCGTCCGAA
>CAYOXJ010000174.1:0-3288 GCA_964407905.1 uncultured Thermoplasmata archaeon | reverse complement strand
CAGGTTTAGGCACGGAGTTGAATCCTTGACTGTGATACGGTTCCCTCGTCCGGAGCATCCAGTAGATGATGTGGGCGAGCTTCCTCGCCGCGGCGATTGTCGCCTTGTTCTTGCCCCGCCTCTTCTCGATCCTCGAGTGGAACTTGGCAAGATTGGATCCTGCGTGGAGGTATTTGTGGGAGTGAACCGCCTCGGTGAGGACCCACCTCAGATATGCAGAACCTTCCTTGCTGATGCCTCCATAGTGGACGGAGGATGCCGACTGGCTCACAGTCGGCACGAGCCCTGCATATGCGGCTAGGCTCTCAGGGTCGGGGAACCTGTTGATGTCGTCTATCTCGGCATGGATGAGGAGTGCGCTGTAGTACCCGATGCCCGGGATCGTCGCGATGAGCTGGGCATCGAGCCTTCGCTTGAACTCGTCTAGCAGCTGCCTGTTCATCTCCTCGATCTGAGCCTGGATCCTCTCGAGGCAATCCAGGTTAGAGGTGACTGAGGGGATATCGAGGCTCCGCATCCTCTTGATGTCCTTGTTCGAGAACGGCTTCTTGAGTTCAGGGGGACGCTTTACTCCTCGTCTGAGGAGTTCGGCTGGCGTCCAGACCATTTGTATAAGATGAAGATGCGGAACATACGGTACGATGAGGCTGGGAAACCCTGTGCTATTTGTGCAGACGGTCGAGTTGAGAAATTTAAGACGGCTGCATGGGTCGCTTGTCATCTGCCTCTTGTCGTGCGCGAGACCCTTGAGAAATTTCTTGCTGAACGAGGGCAAATCGTTCGACCTGAAGACCTGATGATTCCATATCGACACCCCAAAGGGAAAAAGCACCCCGACGGGATTGAGAACGATAAGCCGCTCAATGTTGGCCTTCTGCGTAAGATATGGTCAAGGTTCCAGGAACGTCACAAGTTGCCGAAGTTGACTCCCTGTGACTTTCGGCATTTCGTGTGTTGGAAGTGCGAGGAAGTCGACCTGACCAACTCAGCCTCTGCCTACCTGACAGGCCATGACAGCTCGCAAGGAGAGACGTACCGCAACTGGTATGCGAACTTGTCTATCGAAGATGCGCTAGTCGAGCAGGAGGCGAAGCTACCCAACGGCATCCTTGGCCTCCTAAGGAAGCCGGAGGTCGAATTGGTTCGGGAGATGCCACGACCGATGATTGACCTTGTAACGCAATTCCTGGATGGCAAGATTGGGGAACTCGATTTTGCCATCCAAGCTGGGAAGGTCCGGAGTGCCCTTCGCGTCGAGACTACCAAGAGCCTCGAACCCTGATTGCTCAACATGTTTGATGCGCGATTTCGGTCCCAGATAGCTTGATTGATATACCGTGTTGCCCCTCGGCCATCCTGTCCTGATGAGGCAGAGATTCAATAACCCACGTGCACGTTCAAGGATCTGAAAATACGATTGGTGAGATGACATGTCGGAACAGATGCTGGAGAATGGCCTGCTATACGGGTTGAAGATGCCCTCTTCCTACACGACTCTCGAAGAGGAATCGATAAAGACGATCAACGATGGCCTGAAAGACTATCCGAACGCCTCGAAGCTTTTCCAGATGCTGCAGGAAGACGAGGAAACGAACGTGCTTCTGAACCTGGCAAACTACATCGCGGTGAGGAAGCTCGGGTACAATGACCACGGGCCAATCCACGCGAGGATCGTCACCTCGAACGGCGTCAAGATCCTCAAGATAATCCTCGAGAGCAATGAACTCGCGGTCGATTCCATGAAGGATCTGAGCATGACCGAGGACGACGCCCATCTGATCGTCGTCGCCGGGTGCATGCTCCACGATATCGGCAACGCGGTCCATAGGGAGGAGCACGAGGTGTTCAGCGTGGTCTATGGGAAGAACATACTCGAGAGGCTGCTTCCCGAGATCTATCCCGATATCTCCAGGCGGACTGCGGTGATCGAGCAGGTATTGCACACCCTCTATGCTCACGATGTAGGAGAGAACGCGTTGACCATAGAGGCCGCGATAATCGTGATCGCAGACGGATGCGACATCACCAAGGGGAGAGGGAGGCTTGCCTACGATCTCGGAAAACACGACATACACTCGATATCTGCGCTGTCGATAGAATCCGTTGACATCCGCAAGGGCAAGACCAAGCTGATAGAGATCCTCGTCAAGATGTCCAACTCAGCCGGGATATATCAGGTCCAGGAGACCCTCGGGAACAAGGTCGCCAAGAGTCCGCTGAGGGAGCACATCGAGATCGTGGCGGACCTCGTGCCATCGAAGTTGCCACCGGAGCTCAGAGTTCTGGACAGGATAGTGTTCTCTGATGGCAAGTACAGGAACGACTAGAGCGAGAACAGCGGGATCGAGATGAGAAGCATTGCGAGGGCCGCCCCCTGCCTGGGGCTGAGCTGTTCCTTGAGGCGGATCTTCGCAGCTGCTATCGTGACCACTGGGTACAGGTTCGTGACGGGCGACACGATGGAAACGTTGCCGTTCTGTATGGCCAAGTAGAAGGTTATTCCCCCGCACACAAGACACAGCATGGATAGCTCGAGCAGCCACGAGCTGGATCTCGGCCTCTCGAACCTGCCCTTTCCAGTCACCAGCCAATAGCCAATCCAAATCGCAGGGCATGTGAGCGCATACACGCCGATGAAGTTCGTGTTCCCGATGTCCGGGATGACTCCCTTCGCGAGGGCTGCCGATGTGCCCCAGAGGAACAGCGAGGCGGATGCGAACACGATGCCCCGAAACTCGTTGGTACGGCCGCCGTTGCCATCGTCTGCTGAGTAGGCAAAGACCAGCATGGCCATCACGACAAGCGCGACGCCGACGCCCTCGCCCGCGCTCATGGTCTCGCCGAGAAAGATCAATGCGAGCACGACGGTCCAGGGGGCGTAGGCCCCTGCAATCGTGCCAACGACGCTCACCTTCCCATGTTTCAGCGATTCATAGTATGTGACGAAGGCAATGCTAGACAGAGCGGCAGCCACGACCGCCCGGAGCCACGCTTCCAGATCATGGGAACCAGATTCTCTGAAGATCGCCCAGTAGATGGCCCAGATGATGAGGATGTTGGCCCCAAGAATCAGAAGGAGGTTCGAGGAGGGGACCTTCGCTCGCGTCTCCTTGGCGAAAACCTGGCCGAGGCCATAGAGCATTATCGTGGCGAGAGAGAACGGCAACCAGGCGAGGTCCATCGTCTCGATGCAAGTCTAGGATGTAGATATACCTTTTCGACCAGAGCAAGCGGCGCATCGCCAGGTTGCTCTTCACGAGAGCTCTTTTGCCCTGGCGTCCTTCTCGA
>CAYOXJ010000173.1:0-3300 GCA_964407905.1 uncultured Thermoplasmata archaeon | reverse complement strand
GACGAAGCACATCCTCGCGACTGACATCGGCTGCTATTCGATGAGCTTCCTTCCGCCTCTTGGCTATGGCGACTCCCTCCTCAGCATGGGGGCATGCATTGGCGTGGCCACAGGAATGCAGTATGCTGCCGAGGAGAAGGTCATAGCGATGATAGGCGACTCGACTTTCTGGCATGCTGGCCTCCCCGGACTTGTGAACGCGATACATCACAACGACGACTTCACCCTCATCATCCTTGATAACGAGGTGACTGCGATGACCGGACAACAGCCCCATCCCGGCAGGGAGTACAGCGCAGGAGGGCAGCCGGCGAAGCCCCTCGTCCTTGAAGACGCGATCCGCGGCATGGGCCTGACGGACATCACCATCGTGGACCCGTATCAGGTAAAGGCCGCTGTCGGTCCGATCAAAGAGGCACTGTCAAGGAAGGGCCCGAATGTGATCATATCGCGCAGGGCATGTGCTCTGTACGCTGACAGGAACAAGCGCAAGCGCGGGGAGGTCATACAGACCAACAAGGTGGACAAGGAGGTCTGCAGGAGGCCGTACACTTGTGTGAGAACCTTCCACTGCCCTGCGATCTCGATAGATGACGACGACCGGAAGGCGTTCATATCGAAGGAGCTCTGCGACAGGTGCGATGTGTGCGCGAAGCTGTGTCCATTCGGCTCGATAAAGCTCAGGGAGGGCGAGTGAGCATGCCCGCGAAGGAGTTCAGCGTGTACATGTCGGGCGTCGGAGGGCAGGGACTCGTCCTGCTCTCGAACGTCATCGGCGCAGCGTGCGCATACGCAGGCGTGCGCGCGCTGACGGGAGAACAGCATGGCCTCTCCCAGAGGAGTGGGTCGATCAACGTGCACATGAGAATAGGTGAGGACATCAGGTCGCCTCTGATACCGATAGGGGGAGCCGATGCCATTCTCGCTCTCGAGGCACTAGAGGCACTGAGGTATGTCGAGTACTTGAAGTCCGGCGGAGTCGTGCTGATGAACACCAGGATCCAGCATCCAATCATCGAGACCGCGGCCCACATGAAGGACAAGGCCGCGAAGTACATGTCCGTTGACGATGTGAAGAAGCGTCTCTCACAGGTCACGGACAAGATAGCCGCGATCGATGCGTTAGCAATAGCGAAGAGCGCAGGAAATCCATTGACCGAGAACGTGGTCATGCTCGGGGCCCTTGCTACACTGGAGGATTTCCCGGTTCCCGAAGACGCTCTGAGGCAATCGATCGCAGACAACGTGCCCAAGAAGGCCGCCGATATGAACCTGAGGGCGTTCGAGCTGGGTCGGGAGGCCGCGCACGATTTCCTATGTAATCTAGTTAAGTGCAAGATGTGATTCGTTGGGCCGATCACATGAAGAAGGCTAGGTACGTCCGGGTCGACGTTTTCGCCACTCGGCCGTTCGGAGGGAACCCTCTCGCAGTCTTCCCCGACGCCAGGGGATTGAGCCCCAAGGAAATGCAGCTCCTCGCGAAGGAGATGAACCTGTCAGAGACGACTTTCGTTCTCCCGCCCACCCCAGGTTCGGGTGCGGATTTCTGGGTGAGGATCTTCGTGCCCGACATGGAAGTACCCTATGCGGGCCACCCGACCATAGGCACCTTCTATGTCCTGGCGAGAGAGGGCAAGATCAGGCTAAGAGAGCCGGTGACAACAGTCAAGATGGAGGTCAAGGCGGGCGTCATGCCCGTGGAGATACACTCCTCAGGAGGAAAGATCAAGAAGGTCGTCACCGTGCAGAACGAGCCTGTGTTCGGGAGGGTCTTCGACGACATCGGCGTGTTCGCGAAGGCACTGTCTCTCGATGAATCGGACTTTGACACCTCGAAGATGCCCGTCCAAATAGTCTCTACCGGGCTGCCCTGGCTGATCGCACCTGTGGTTTCGAGAGCGGCCGTGGAAAAGGCGGTTGGAAACGCTGCTGCCTTCGCCGAGGCTGTCAAGCTCTTTCCGAAGCCAATGGTGGACATATACCTCACTTGCCTAGAACCGGTAGCGAAGTCGTCCACCGCGCATTCCCGAGGCTTCTCATTGGTGTCGAAAAACATCGTTGAAGATCCTGCGACCGGCAGCGCGAGCGGCTGTCTTGGGGCGTATCTGGTAAGACACAGGCTCATCCCGGTCAAGAGAGCCACGCGAATCATCAATGAACAGGGCTATGAGATCGGCAGGCCGAGCAAGATCGCGATCGAGGTGCAAATTGGCGACGAAGGCGACATCAAGGCAGTCAGAGTCGGCGGGCCTGTGTTGCACATGATGGACGGCGTCGTCTACCTCTGAACATTATTCTGCCGCAGGCAGCTCCACCTTGAAGACCGAACCTTTTGTGTGGTCGCCAGGAACACGGTCCTCCACCCACACCCTGCCACCGTAGCGCATGGAGAGAGTCTTCACTATGTGCAGGCCCATGCCCGATCCCTTCTTCCTTGGCGCCCTCGAGAACCTGTCGAAGATGATCGATTTGACATCGTCCGGTATCCCCATGCCGTGATCTGCGACAGAGACCACCCAGCTCTTGTGGCTATCATCGTACTTCTTGCTGACTGATAGGTCGATCTCGACGACCTCGTGAGAGTCGTACTTCACTGCGTTCGTGAGTATATTTGTGAACAGCTCCCTGATCAGCTCGTCCGCAGCGACGTAGTAGACCCCTCGCTCCACAGTGTGCTTCGCCACGATCTTTCTTGCCGGGTAGTACTGCGACAAGCTCCTGTTGCATTCCAGAAGCACTGCTCCGAGGTCCATCCTCGACAGGTCGACCTCGCCGAAGGTCACTCTGGACATCGTGCGCACGTTGCTTGCCAGCCGGCTGGTGTTCATGACCTGCTCTGCAATCCTGTCGATCGAAGCGCGATTATCCGGCTGGCTCAGCCTGCTCCGGAGAAGATCCAGATATCCAATTATCGCCTGGTTGAAGTTCTTGATATCGTGCGACAACACGTCTGTGAATAGCTCTGCATTCTTCCGGCTGTCTATGTGCTCCTGGAACATTCTCGCGTTCTCAATTGCGATGCCAGCCAGGCTCGCGAAAATCTCAATGATCTCGATGGTGTCGGGGTCGGGAACCCTTTCGTCACGCGGCCTGAGTATCTCGAGATACGCGATAGGAACACCGTTCTTGTCGAGGATGAAGGTATCCATGTAATCGAGCTCGTGCCAATGGCCCTTTCCCTTTCTGGGAAGCCTCGTGAGTTCGGGCTCGGGGTAGAAGACCATGTCATAGGGAGAGACGGAGTAGCTCTCCGCTGGCATGTAGTAGGTCATCCTGCCGACCTTCTTCCTCCAGGAGGCG
>CAYOXJ010000172.1:0-3395 GCA_964407905.1 uncultured Thermoplasmata archaeon | reverse complement strand
GCATGATGCGACCGGCGCTCGCACGCGCTAGCCCCATCAAACTCTTTCCCTGTTTCCGCTTTTCTCCTGTGGAACGCCTTCAGATCGCATAATCCCAGCAACCGATCTGGATTTGACCGTCAGCGAAGGCAAATGGCTCAATCTGTCCTCACAACGGCCGTGTATATCTTGAACCTCTTCTTGAACACGAACATCGATCGAGGGGTCTTGGTTGCGGTGACTTCGATGCCATCGTAATCATCAAAGAAAAGATGGAACGGAAAGGTCTTGGCATCCTTGTTGCTCCTCTTCACCTCTTTCGCGAGCTGATCGATGACGGTCTGAGTCGCCTTCTTCAAACTGGCGACTTGCTTGCTGTACCTCTTCTCAGTCTCCGCTTCGTATCGAACAATCTTGCGGCGAATCAAATAGTCTATGACGACCTCGGCATTGAGGGCGCCGACGCTGCCTGCAACCACAATGATGACGACCCATATGTTCTCGCCGAAAAGACCTCCCAGATACGGCCTCCAGGCTCTCACAAGCCTCGAGGCAAGCACGATGACCAGCAGAATGAAGAATATGCGGCCGACGAGCCTTAAGACGAAATTGAAACGAATCATCGTAGGCACCCTTGGGACCTGCATAGGCATATCGACGATGGTTCCCACGTCGTCTTCGATGGCCCACCAGAGCTTTCTGAGCTCGGGATAGCCCATGCCGCCCAGCCTCTCGAACTTCTCACGGAGGTTCTGGCTGCTTCTCCTGCGATACGCCCGAACGCTGTCCAAGCTCGTTATCACGTCAGTAAGGGGGGTTATCTGCTCTTCCTTGCGGACGACGGGGGCCTTCTTGGCTGGCATGGTGAGCCTCCCGAGTCCCCTTAGGATACATAAGTATTACGGGCTGGACTAGGTGAAAAGGTCTATGGGTTCTCGCCAGAGCCGAGGCCGGCGAATGCAACAATAGGACCTGCTACAGCTTGGACTGCATGTCCTTTGTCGACTCTTCGAAGATGTCTATACCCTTGTCGAGCTGCTCAAGAGATATCACGAGCGGGGGCGCAATCCTGAAGACGTTTCCCATCATCCCTGCGGTTATCATCATGAGGCCTTTCCGCCAGGCTATCCCCTGCATCTGAGGCACATATAGGGGTTCCTTGGTCTTCTTGCTCTTGACGATCTCAACACCTATCATGAGGCCTTTGCCCCTGACGTCCCCGATTATCTCGTACTTGTCACGCAGCTCTGCCAATCTCTTCAGAGCATGTGCGCCAAGCACTCTTGAGCGCTCAGGCAGCTTCTGCTCCAGTATCTCTTTCACGTGGGCGAGCCCCGCGGCCATGCTTATCCCGTTGCCTCCGAAAGTAGACGAATGGGATCCTGGCCGCCAGACGTCGCTCACGCTTGGCTTCGCGACTATCGCCCCGAGGGGGATGCCGCCTCCGAGCGCTTTTCCCGTGATCAGTATGTCTGGTATGACGCTTGTTGAGTTGCACTCCCAAACCTCGCCGGTCCTTCCTAGCCCGCTCTGTACCTCGTCAGCCACCAGGAGTATGCCGTTTTCGTCACAGAGCTTCCTCATCCTGGGCATGAACTCCTTGGGGGGGACGATGTACCCACCCTCGCCCTGGAGCGGTTCCGCGAAGACCGAGGCGACATCTCCGCTTGGTCCGCCGAAGTTCAACACACCCTTCTCGAGGAAATCAATACAGAGCAGGTTGCAGGACGGATACTCTTGGCCGAACCAACACCTGTAGCAGTAAGGATATGGGGTGAAGAATACCCCCGGCGGGAACGGCCCATGGCCATACTTGTACTTGACCCTGCTCGCCATGGCCAGAGCGTTGCCCACACGGCCGTGATACGAGCCGAAGAAGACTATGTGTTCGCCTCTCTTCGTGTAGTATCTTGAGAGCTTCACTGCTGCTTCAACGCCCTCAGCGCCGCTATTGCCGAAGAAAGTAGATGTCAGGGCTCCTCCTGGAGAGATCTGCGCAAGGAGCTCTGCGAATTCGGCCTCCTTGTCGAAGTACGCATCATTGGCGAGCGAGTGCGTGAGGTTCTCCGCTTGTTCCTTAATCGCCTGGACCACCTTTGGGTTCGACCATCCTGCGTTCAGGACGGATATGCCTGCGGAGAAATCGAGATAGACGTTGCCATCAGCATCCATCACGGATGCTCCAGACGCCTTCTTCATGGTGAACTGGAACAGTCTGTCATAGGCGTGAGAAACATACTTCCTGTCCTTGTCGATGATCTCTTTGCTCTTCGGTCCAGGAGCGGGTGCGATCAGCTTCGGCGCGTCCCTGGCCCAGTCCGCAACCCACTCAGGAAGACTGAGATCCATTCTAACCCTCCATTCGTCGACGGCGGATGCCGTTCGATAGGCTCTCAATTCCGATAACGCGACCAACGATATTAACATTCCTAGCATGTCGCGCTGCTGGCTCAGATGATTCCAAAGTCTCGTTTTCGCACTTCTGTGCTTGAGAGAACGTGCTTGCGCTCAAGAAGACCGCGCAATGAGAGTCAACTCATTGGGTTGAGCCTGTGACAAGAGGAATCCGCTTGTGCATGCTGCTCATGTGCGATCTGTCACGGTCCTGTTCTCTATCTCTTTTCCCTGCTCCTGGGCCTGCCCAGTCTCTCCATGACAGCCTTCACTATGAGCGGCCATGCGATGGTCGCATCCGCGAGAACCTCGACGTATTTTCCGCCCTCGGCCCTCGGCACGATCTTGCCCCAGGAAACACCTTCAGAATACGTACACCCGGAAAGTCCTCCCCAATGGACTGGCTCTGGACATATCCTGATGGCGTAGTCGAAGCGTTTGAAACCGCCCCCGACGCCAACGCGTTTCTGAATTATGTCAAGATACGGACCAACCTGCTGCGCCCAGTTGCGCGGCACTCCGCCGCCTATTGTCAGAATTCCCAGCTTCTTCGACTCGAGGACGCGAGCTGTGAAATCTTCCAGGTCGGCGAAGGCATCGTACGTGATTGGTTTCTTGCCCTTCAACTTCATCCGCCTCATATAGATTCCAAAATCCAATCCGAGTTCTGAGTCCGTGAATGCTGGAACGTACACAGGAACATTTCTCAGATGGGCGGATTTGAGAATCCCTCTCTGACCCTTGCCAGTGTTCCGAGCCAAATGCTCGCCTATCAGGTCGTTCAGCTCGTAGCTCCCGAGGGAGTTCTTGCCCCTGTGGCCCTCTATTGCTTCCTGGAAGATCCGCTCCACGTCGTCCAGATTCTTTTCGAGCTCGATGGTGTCGTAGATGCGGTTGTATCCCCTGTGATAGAGCAGAACATCGTTCATTGACTCATCGTGCTTGAAATGAGTCCTGCCGGTCGATTCAACCAAGCCATGCGCCATGATCGCACCAGTACTGATTATGGCGTCCGTCATTCC
>CAYOXJ010000171.1:0-3403 GCA_964407905.1 uncultured Thermoplasmata archaeon | reverse complement strand
CTGGGAAGCGCGAGAAGCCTCGAGCCGGTCGGGGGCTCTTCCGAATACACGTCCAGCGCTGCCCCGGCTATCCTGTTCTCCGAAAGGGCCTGGCACAGCGCATCCTCGTTCACGATGCCCCCGCGGGCGCAGTTGATCAGGAACGCGCTCTTCTTCATCATGCTCAGCTCGTTCTTTCCGACCATGTCCTTCGTCTGCGGCGTGAGCGGCGTGTGAAGCGACACGAAGTCCGAATCCTTCAGAAGTCTGTCGAGGGTCACGAGCCGGACATGCAGCTTCACGCCAACCTCTGGGGACACGAGCGGGTCGTACGCGATCACGGTCATGCCCAGCCCAGAGGCCTTCTTCGCGACCTCCGCGCCGACTCTGCCCAAGCCGATTATCCCAATGGTCTTGCCCTGGACCTGCGCGCCCTTCATCTCCTTGCGCTTCCACTCCCCCTTCCTCATCGATGCGTCCGCCTGAGGGAGCCTCCGCGCAAGCGCGAAGATGAATCCGATTGTGAGCTCCGCTGTCGAGACGACGTTTCCCGAGGGCGCATTCATCACGAGCACTCCGCGCTCTGTCGCGGCCTCCACGTCGATGTTGTCGATGCCGATGCCAGCGCGGCCGATGACCTTGAGCCTGGATGCCTCTATCACGCGTCTCGTGGCCTTCGTCGCGCTCCTGACCAGGAGCACGTCGTAGTCCTTGATGGTCTTCACGAGTTCGTCTTCTCTGAGGCCGGTCCTGACGTCGACTGCATACCCCTGGGCCTTCAGCATGTCAACGCCGGTCTTCGAGATCTCGTCCGCGACGAGCACCTTCATCGGGCTCACCCTGCCGACCAGCGGTTGGCCGGCTGAACGGGAACAGAGCCCGTCGGATATCAAGTTGTTGCACGAGCCTGCTGGGAACGTACTCTTTTGTGCCATGAGTTGATCCTTGAGACAGATGATGGCCTGTTGCAGTCATACGTGCGAATTGCTAAATATTGACACGGCAGATAGCCGTCCTGGTATCCGATGCCCGTGTTCAAGCACAGTCTCCCCGTGTCTTGCACTCCAGAGATCGCGTTCGAGTATGTGGCCGATTGGAACAACTTCAAGAACTACATGCCGATGTTCGTCGCTCTCAAGCCAGTCAGCTACGTTCAGTATGGCCCCGGCCTGTCCCTTGAGACGACCCTGGTGCTCGCGAAGATGGAGATCATCACTACTCTCGACCTGGTCGAGTTTGTGAAGAACCAGCGGATCCTTTTCAAAGCGAGCAGAGGCCTGAAGTCCAAGATTGGGTGGGATTTCAAGCCCTTGGGCAACCAGACGTTGATCATGTTCTCATTCGAGTATGAGATCCCTCCTGGGCTCGTCTCGCGCGATTCGCAGCGAGAAGCACTGGAGAAGGACATGCAGGACCAGTTGAACCAGAACTTGGGCCTGCTGAAATGGGTCCTGGAGGCTCAGAGCGCAGGCGAGAAGAGGACCTGAGACTACTTCTCGGGCGGGAGCATGTTGGGAATCCCGTCCTCGATCGGGTAGTCGACCTCGCACTTCGGGCACCGGATCACGCCCTCGAGGACCTCCCTCTCGTCCTCCTTCTTGACGGTCAGCTGGAGCGGATGGTATTTGCACACAGGGCATGCTAGGATGTCCATGAGCTTCCTCTTCATGAGGCCACCGAATGGTGATGGACTGGGCCGGTAATAAGTTTTCCAGCGCACGCGGGAAAGATTATTACACCTCACTTGCATTGCGCTGGCATGCGCGTTGGCGTCATAGGTGTCGGGTCGATGGGCCAGAACCACGCTCGCATTCTGTCCGAGAGGGGAGCTTTGGCGTGCGTGGCAGACACCGCACCCGAGGTCGCGAAGGCCGTCGGCGGGAAGCACGGTGTGAAATACCACATGAGCTACCAGGGGCTCCTAAAGAGCGATGTGGACGCCGTTGTGATCGTGTCGCCGACGGCGACGCACGAGAAGATAGCCAGGGACGCGCTTCGCGCTGGGAAGCACGTGCTGCTGGAGAAGCCGATGACGGGCAGCTCGAGCAGCCTCATCGAGCTGGTCGAGCTTGCGCGAAAGCAGAAGCTCGTGCTCGCGGGCGGTTTCACGGAGAGGCACAACCCTGTGGTTGGCTTCGCGAAACAGAGCCTTCAGGCCGGGGAATACGGCGATCTGATAACTGCCGCTACGAGGCGCGTCTCATCGCTGCCGACCAGGATCAAGGACGTGGGCGTCATCATGGATCTTGGAGTTCATGACATAGACGTGGTCCAGTATGTTGTCGGCAAGCTCGCTAAGTCCGTCTACACTCTCGGCGGCCAGGGCAAGGGGATGAAATACGAGGATCATGCGAACATCCTGATCGACTTCGAAGGTGGCACTACGGGCTTCGTCGAGGTCAACTGGCTCACGCCCATGAAGGTCAGAAAGCTCGCGCTCACCTGCAGCAAGAACTTCGTCGAGGTCGATTACATGGACCAGAGCGCCCTGGTGTGCTCTTCATCCTTCAAGCCGTTCGAGAGAGGTAATCTGTACAACGTTCCCTTGGAGTTCGACATGCGCAGGATCGCCCTGAAGAAGGAGGAGCCCCTGAGGCGTGAGCTCATGGATTTCCTGTCAGCTGCGGAGAAGGGCACGGAGCCGCTCGTGTCGGGCGAGAGCGCAATAGAGACGCTGAAGATCGCGGAGGCGGCCCTGCAATCACTCAGGACCAGCAGAAAGGTCCAGGTCGAGTGATGCAGCTCTGGAAAGTTAGATATCTCCTCTCTCAGATAATCCTCCGATGAAGGTCCTGGTCACCGGATGTTCGGGCCAGTTGGGGTCGTATGTGTGCGAGGCCCTGATGCATGACTACGATGTCCTCGGTCTGGACATCAGGGAGCAGCGCCTCGGCGCTCTGAAGTCCTTGTCGATGACCGGTGACGTGCGGAGCCAAGCAGCTGTGCGGAAGGCCGTGGCTGGCGTCGAGGGGGTCGTTCATTGCGCCGCCCAGGTGAGTGTCGAGAAGTCCAATGAGGACCCCCTGTCAGATGCCGAGACGAACGTCCTCGGGACCCTGAATCTCTTGCACGAGAGCGCGAATGCGGGCGTGTCGAAGTTCATCTATGTGAGCAGCGCAGCAGTGTTCGGCAATCCGAAGTACATCCCGATCGACGAGAGCCACCCAACACAGCCGATGAGCAACTATGGCGCGAGCAAGCTCGCGGGCGAGAAGTACGCGCTCGCATACGCTATGAACTCGAAGATGGAGGTCGTGTCCGTCAGGCCGTTCAACTTCTACTCCCTGAGGGCGGACCCAGAGAGCCCTTACTCTGGTGTGATAACGAGGTTCGTGGCCCGCGTGAAGGCTGGCAAGCCGCCTATCATCGAGGGGGATGGCAAGCAGACGAGGGATTTCATACACGCGCAGGATGTCGCTAACAT
>CAYOXJ010000170.1:0-3442 GCA_964407905.1 uncultured Thermoplasmata archaeon | reverse complement strand
CGGGGGTCTAGTCGAGACCCTGAACAGGCGGCCTCGGCACATTGAGCGACGGAGAAGGTCTAGATTTCTGAGCTCGCGCAGTCCGCAACACCAATACTGGAACGTCAACCGTTCTTATTATTCTGTCATAGAGCGCGCCGAACATGGTGCGTTCCAGTGCTGACTGGGGACCTGCACCCATCACGAGTATATCGCAGGTCCTTGCATTCTCCAGAACAGCGGTCACAAACGACCTCGAGTGAATGAACTTGACCTCGTTCGGCACCTTGATCCTATCGCTCATCTTGCTCAGCCTCTCAGCGTTGCCTCTCGCGAGCGCGACTTGGCTGTCATCAGTGATCACCGCGAGAAGCCGGATCTTGGCGCCGAACTCCTTCGCTATCGGCAGGGCGAGCAAGAGGGCTTTCCGTGTCTCGAAATAGCCTCCAACGATGACGAGGATATTCTCGATGCTCTTGCTCAGCCTCCTCGTCTTTATGATCGCCACATCACACGGAGCTTCCTTCACGACGCGGTCGAGGTTCCTTCCAAGGATTGTCCCGCCCCTTCTGCGTGTCCCCTTCCAGCCGAGGACCAGCAGATTCGCCGCCTCGTGCTTTGTCTGGTCAAGTATGGCCCCGCCAACGTCATAGGAGACCGAGACGACCGGGTGCAGGCGCACCGTCGAAGGCGCCACCCTGATCGTCTTGTTCAGACTCGTCTTGAGGTCATCGATGTAGTCCTTGCTTATCGCCTCGAGGGGCATTGTGCGCGGGACTTCAACGATGTTGTTCACCGTGAGGTCGCCTTTGAAGTACCGCGCGAATATGCCAGCTACCTCGACAAGTCTGAGATCACCGAGGTTCTCAAGCGCGAGGAACACTCGGTATCTCTCAATCTCCTCCTTCGTGAGAGGCTTGCGAGGCACTCTTCTCTGCCTCGTAATTGACACGAACTCTTCTTCCGGCCTAGCGAAAGCCGAGACGAAAAACCCTATTGCTATCCAGACGATTGCGATATACCATGCTTCTGGTATGAACCACCAGAGGGACAAGGCAAGAGCTAGTTTCGAAAGAATTCCTATTACTGGGAATAGGGGGAAGAGAGGGGTTCTAAACCCGACGTCTATGGCCGTCAGCCTAGGAATGAGTCGAATGGAGGCCATATTCGCAAGAGTGAACAGAAGCAGGAAAACAACGGAAGTCGATGCAACCACAACATCTAGCGGGAAAAGCAACATTGCGAGCATGATTGCCCCGGTTATCAGAATTGCTTGGTGTGGAATTCTCCGTACTCCGTGTATCTTTCCAAATACCCGCGGAAGAGAACCGTCCCTCCCCATCGCAAAGCTCACTCTTGAGGATGAGAAGACAGTCGCATTCAAAGCAGCCATGGCCGAGAGTATCCCCCCAAGCATCACAAGCGGAGCACCTAGGATCGGAACTGTGTTCTTTGCTGTTGTGAACACGAGATCTGCGCCCTCATGCCATATCGCGAATGGAGTGGAGTTTGTCAGACAGACGAGGGCTACAAAGAAGTAGAGCGCCACTGCTACGGCAATTGATATGAAAATCGCACGCGGTATGTTCTTCCTGGGGTTCTTGACCTCCTCGCCACATTGGACGATTATCTCGTATCCTTCGAACGCAATGATGGTGAAAGCCATCACCATGAACACGTCAGAGAGTTCTTTCCCCTCCGGCAAGAGAGGGCCAACGCTATCAAGGAAGTCAACTCCTTTCGTGCCGAGCGCATACATTGTCGCACAGAGGATGAAGAACGCTATTATTGACACCTGTGCCAGGGTCACGGTCGACCCTGTTCTGCCCGTTGCGCCAACTCCTACGTAGTTGATCCCAAGAAAGAACGCAACAGCGATGACTGCAAAAATCTTCACCAAGATTGAATCACTCAGTCCAAAGAAACCGATCTGATAGTAGCCCAACACAGCGACGAGTGCGTAGCCGAATCCGAGCGAGTAGAAACTGCAGGCCACCGTATGACCGAACCACGAAAGCCATCCGGACATGAATCCCGCAGGATGGGGAAGGCCTTTCTTGGACCATAGATAGCCACCACCGGCTTCAGGAAAAGAAGAGCCGAGTTCCGCGTAGGTGGTTGCGGTGAATACTGTGACTATTCCGTTTAGAAGCACTACGAGAAGGATTCCTGCACCAATCTCCTGCGTGACCACTCCGATTAGCACAAAGATACTGGTCCCGATCATTGCACCCACGCCAATCATCGTGACATCAAGAAGACCCAAGTCGCGCCTCAGCGTGACCGTTACCGTTGACTTTGAGGAGCTCGACATCTGGACGCATGTGATGATTCGGGCAAGGTATAAGCCTTTGCGAAGGAGTTGCCACACGATTCGTGTCACGCCAGTACTCTACTATTTGAGAACCATCCTAGCCAAGGGAGTATAACCTTGACGGCATTCTTTTCAAGAAGCCTCAAAAAGTCGCTAATGCTATTCTGCAACCATTACAACGGTCTGGGAAACATTTCTTGGGCCAGTTAAGCCTTATCCTTCTTTGCTCAGTATGTCAACCCATTCCTCTTCGGCAAGCTCCTCCTCCTGAGGCCAGGTGCCTGGCTTGTAGGAATCTGCCATGAAGTCCTGGAGCATCTTCTCGACGCCCTTCAAGGAATTCAGAGTGCCGTTCCAGCGTTCGAGCCTGCCCTTGAAGCGCTCTTCTATGTCTCTCATGAGCATCGGGAGCACACCGAAAACCTCTTTTGGCGGCCAGCCCGAGTAGATGAGGGCAAGGTACGCGAATTGGCCTTTTTCTATGACCACGTTCTTGTCTCCTATCTCCAGTTTCTTCAATCCGACCTCGCCTTTCTGGAACGAATCTCGCACGAATTCCTGAACTGCCGTGAACATGGCGCTCACGACGTCCTTGTCAAGGGTTGTGTTCTCTTCCTTCGTGACATGAGTCACGAGCCTGCCATCATTATGGATGAGGAAAAGGTTCTCGAGCGCAAACGGCCTCGGCATCTTCGTAGAAACGAAGTACGCGAAAACCCCGGCTGCCAGCAACACCAATGGGAACGAGTATGGCCAGCCTATCCTCTCCGCCAGTGTCCTGGACACCCCGACTTTGAAGGTGACCCTGTTCGAAGTCAATTCACCATCACTAGCCTCGAGCGTCACAGGGATGACGTCGACACCATCGGGCAGGCTCACATACAGCTCGTCGCCGACGACCATGACGCCGCTAGTCTGAATCGGTGAGATCGTCAGGTTTGCAAACGCATCATCGCTGTCATAGATGTAAATTAGAATCGCTATCTTGAAATTTCGCTGTCCGCCCTTGACAATGACATCAGGAATCTGATAGATCCAAGGAGCGTCATTGACCTCGGTCACGATGACATGCACGCTGAGCAGCGCCCAGCCTCCCTTCGAATCGACCGCGGTCACAGTGAGGACCTCGTACCCTGACCAGTTTGTAGC
>CAYOXJ010000169.1:0-3471 GCA_964407905.1 uncultured Thermoplasmata archaeon | reverse complement strand
CGACTACATGATCTCGAAACGCAGGGACGCAGTCACCGAGGACGATTGGATTTGGGACCCGCGCCTGAGCCGGCTCATATACCTCAAATGATCATTGGGGGGGCCTCTTCTGTACACTTGAGTGCATCAGTGCTCGAAAGGGATTTATACTGTACTGTTCTTCCGAGCCGTCAAAGAGGGATCTGAGTGAAGCCCATAAGAACGACGCTGACGCCAGACGAGATGCCAAGGAAATGGTACAACATATTGCCGGACCTCCCGGAGCCCCTCGCTCCTCCGCTGAACCCGCAGACCAAGAAACCGATATCCCCGAGCGACTTCGAGGCGATTTTTCCGAAGGCGCTCATTGCGCAGGAAGTATCCAGCGAGAGATACATCGACATCCCGGACGAGGTTCTACAAGCATACATGGCCGTAACGAGGCCCAGCCCGTTGCAGCGGGCCGAGAGGCTCGAGAAGGCCCTGAGGACACCTGCGAAGATATACTTCAAGAGGGAGGACCTAAGCCCGGCTGGAAGCCACAAGACGAATACCTCCTTCGCACAGGCCTACTACAACATGAAGGAGGGGGTCGAGAAGCTCACCACGGAGACCGGGGCGGGTCAGTGGGGGACTGCGCTGAGCATGTCGACCAACTATTTCGGCCTCGGATGCGAGGTCTTCATGGTCAGGGCGAGCTATGATCAGAAGCCGTACAGGCGAGAAATGATGCGTGTGTACGGCGCCACTGTCCATCCCTCGCCCAGTGCGATCACGGAGTTCGGGAAGAAGATGCTGGCCAAGGATCCAAAGCATCCGGGCTCGTTAGGCATCGCGATCAGCGAGGCCATGGAGACTGCTGTCAAGGGCAGCAAGACGAAGTACAGCCTCGGGAGCGTTCTCAACCATGTCCTGCTGCATCAGACAATAGTGGGGCAGGAGACGATGCTTCAGTTCGGGAAGCTGGACGAGACCCCAGATTACATGATTGGATGCGTGGGGGGCGGATCGAACTTCGCGGGATTCACGCTTCCGTCCATTGGCGAGAAACTGAAGAAGAAGACGAAGACCGAGTTCATCGCAGTCGAGCCGATAGTGGTCCCGAGCATGACGGCAGGCAAGTACGAATACGACTTCGGAGACACTGCCGGCATGACTCCGCTTCTGATGATGTATACCCTTGGCCACGATTTCGTGCCCTCGCCAATCCACGCAGGTGGGCTGAGGTACCACGGAGCTGCGCCAATTGTCAGCCTGCTGGTGAAGAACAAGGTGGTGAAGCCTGTCGCCTATGAGCAGAAGGACGTCTTCGACGCTGCCGTCATGTTCGCGAGAGCCGAGGGAATCATTCCAGCCCCTGAGACGAGCCATGCGATAAAGGCCGTTGTGGACCTCGCTCTGGAGGCCAAGAGGAAGAACGAGAAGAAGGTCATCTCTTTCAACTTCTCAGGTCATGGGCTGCTTGACCTCGCTGGCTACCAGCAGTACCTTGACGGCAAGATGGCTTAGGCGAAATAGCCCTCCTGCCGTTCCTTCAGATCCCTGTGGGAAGCCCTGAACTCGGGCCTGTCCATGAAAACCTTCACTCTTCTTTCGAGCTCCCGCTCGAGAGCGTCCTGCTTCGAGGAGTAGTACTCCTGCCTGAACAGGTCAGCGATATCCGAGGAATACTGCTGCATGCCAAACATGATCACTGAGTAGGCGTTTGGAGACCGCGAGATCACGCTGAGCGGAATCGGGGCTCCTCCCTTGATCATCTCAAGCATGTCTTGTGAGGGCCCCCCGACCTCGCGAGCCACTGCAGCCATTCTGTGAGGAGCTACCTCTGCCGCCTTGATCTGGAAGACCCTTTGGTCCGTGAAGATGAAAGTGTCGTAGTTTGAGGACACGTGGTTCCTCCCTGTAAGAGCCCGCCAGTCCTGCTTCCGCTCGCTCTTGTCGAAACAGGCCTTGAGGTACCTCATGAACTCTTCAATGCCATGGAATTCCATGCTAGTACTACTAGTACGCACTGACGACCATTAACCTTTCCATCGAAAACTCCGTTCGAAGGGTGTCAACGATAGCTCTCGCCCGTGATGCGCTCGAACATCTCGATGTACAGCTCAGAGATCTCTCGTATCTTGGACTCTGGAAGAGCGGGGATCTTGGGCTCCGTCCTGCCCGTCTTCCTGGCCTCTGTGAGCTTGTCGAAGTACCCGAGCTGCCTGTAGTACTGCCGCACGTTCTCCTTGCTGAGCTCCACGAACTGGCCCTTGGAGTAGTTCTCCCAATCCCACCATCGGTCTTCGTCCGCGGTCCCGAAGGTGTCGACGATCATCAGCTCCCGGTCCTCATCAAATGCGTACTCCTTCTTGCCGTCAACGTGTATGAGATCCCTCTTCTCGACCTCTTCCGCGATCTTCTCATCGATCTTCAGAGCGGATCCGATTATCGCCTTGAATTCGTCGTTGTTCAGGCCGGCGATTTTCATCGCCTCGCTCTTCGTGAGAAGCCTGTCATGATCTTCCAACTTGGTCGTGAACTCGATGAGAGGCTCGGGGAGCCTGTCGCCGTACTTGACATCCTTTGTCGGCTTGAACCCAAGCTTCACGGGCTTCACTTCTTTGCTCTGGATCCTATCCCAGAGAGACCCGGCGACATAGTGTCTGCAGATGATTTCCAGCGGGATGAGATAGTCCGAAGTCTTCTTGTCTATCTTCGAGTACTTGAGGATTCGGACCTTCTGGACGCGCATACGATTGGGAGGGATGAATTCGCGGAAGTGGGTCTTGATCCCGCAGGATCGAGCGACCTGGAACCAAAACGCGCTCGACCTGCACAGTGTCTCTCCCTTGTGCGGGACGAGAGAGGGGATTGTCTTGTCAAAGACCGAGATCTTGTCCGAGAAGACGAACTCCAGCGAGTGCGCATCGACCTCGTATACGTCCTTGACCTTTCCCTGGCGGATGAGTTTCATGGCGAACGTGTGCGTTGTAAGCAATGGCCGTTTTTAATGGTTTTGGTGTGCAGCGAAGCTACTGACTAGCGATGCTTGACACGCTTCAGAACTCTTGTGAGTCTGGTAAGCTCAAAAGCATTAAGGTTCGTGTGACACCTAATTGAAATTGCTGAGGACGGCGGGATGGCCAACAGACTCACGCGTCATTTTTCCGACAGGGCAAAAGAGATGAGAGCATCTGAGGTCAGGGAATTGCTCAAGCTTCTTCAGGTTCCCGACATGATCTCGTTTGCTGGCGGACTTCCCAATCCTGAGACGTTCCCGGCCAATATCATTCGGGAGATCGCAAACGACGTACTGATGAGAGATGGGGCTCAGGCCCTTCAGTACGGCATCACGGAGGGCTACGCACCGCTCAGAGAGGCGGTTGCCGAAAGGATGAGAAAGAAGGGCATGGATGTGTCCGTGGAGAACATCCTGATAGTCAGCGGATCACAACAGGTGATCGACCTTATGGCGAAGGTCTTCATCGACCCGAAGGACACGGTTGT
>CAYOXJ010000168.1:0-3482 GCA_964407905.1 uncultured Thermoplasmata archaeon | reverse complement strand
ACGCCGCCCTGCCCGAGATGGCCACCGAGAAGGCCAAGGACCTGGTGCGCATGGGCGTCTCGAAGGCCGCGAAGCTTCAGCCTCTGGAGGCGAGGGAGGTCCCCGTCGAGCCCGCCTCGCTGGTGGTTGGCGGGGGCGTTGCTGGGATCCAGGCGGCACTCGACCTCGCCCAGATGGGATTCAAGGTGTACCTCGTCGAATCGAAGCCCAGCATCGGCGGCAAGATGGCACAGCTGGACAAGACATTCCCAACAGGCGATTGCGCAATCTGCATTCTCGCACCGAAGATGGTCGAGCTGTCCAGGAATTCCAACATCACGCTTCTCTCGTACTCGGAAGTCGAGGAGGTCAAGGGGTACATCGGCAATTACGAGGTCAAGGTGAGGCGCAAGGCCAGATATGTACACGAGGAGAAGTGCGTTGGCTGCGGCTTGTGCGCAGACGCCTGTCCGGTCAAGGTGGACAACGAGTTCGACCTCGGCTTCGGGCAGAGGAAGGCAATATACATCCCGTTCCCGCAGGCCGTCCCGCTCAAGTACGCAATCGACAAAGAGAACTGCTTGCACTTCAAAACTGGCAAGTGCCTCCTCTGTGTGAAGGCCTGCACAAACGAGGCGGTAGACCACAGCCTGCAGGACGAGATTCTGAGCATCAAGGTGGGCACAATCATCGTCGCCACGGGCTACGACACCTATACGCCCAAGAAGAATGGTGTCTACAGGTACTGGGAGTACGATAACGTCATCACTGGCCTGGAGCTCGAGAGACTCGTAAACGCCTCTGGACCAACGGGAGGGCATCTGATCAGGCCTTCTGACGGGCAGCCGCCGAAACGAGTGGCGTTCGTGCAGTGCGTTGGCTCGAGAAACAAGAAGATCGGGAACAACTACTGCTCCCGCGTATGCTGCATGTACGCGATCAAGAACGCGCAGATCATCAAAGAGCACGCGCCCGAGACTGAGATCACCGTTTATTACAACGACATCAGAGCGTTTGGGAAAGGCTTCGAGGAGCTCTACCACAGGATCAGAGAGGACTATTTCGTTGAGTTCATCCGGGGCAGGCCCGCGAAGCTGAGCCAGGACCCCAAGACGAAGTCCATCAAGATACGCGCCGAGGAGACGCTTCTGAACAAGATCACCGAGAGGGAATTCGACCTCGTCGTGCTCTCCGTCGGCCTCGTCCCCTCGGAAGGGAGCAAGAAGATCGGAAAGATCCTGAGCCTCACGACGACAGCCGACGGGTTTTTCGCGGAGGCGCATCCGAAGCTGAGGCCCGTTGATACCGCAATGGATGGCATCTACCTCGCGGGCTGCGCCCAGGGCCCGAAGGACATTCCTGATTCCGTGGCGCAGGCGAAGGCTGCAGCAGCGTCTGCGGCCATTCCGATGTCCGCAAGAAAGGTCACGATAGAACCACTGACAGCCTCCGTGAACGAGGAGCTGTGCCAGGGCTGCGGGCTATGTACAGAGCTGTGCCCATACGGTGCACCAGAGCTCGTCCAGAGCGAGAAGGGCGGCTGGAAGGCCCGAGTGACGGAGGCATTGTGCCACGGATGCGGGACCTGCGCAGCGTCGTGCCCCCAGAAGGCCATCGTGGCGATGCAGTTCACGGACGAGCAGATCTATTCTGAGCTTGAGGCCGCGCTCCCGGGCCAACCCAAGACGCACGCGAAGACGCACCATGGCAAGAAGAAGGCCGAGGCGGAGGTGTCGTGATGAAGGATTCAGGAGAAGTTGAAAAGACCTTCATCGGCGGGTTGCACGAGGAGCTCAGAGAGGACAAGATCATAGATGAGGCGCAGCTCGACTTGGACTTCCCCAAGGAGATTAGGAAGTATGGCGGCAGAGACGTCATGACATGCCTTCAGTGCGGCAACTGCACCGGCGTCTGCCCGATCAGCCTCAAGATTGACTACAAGACTCGCAGCATCATCAAGTACTGTCAGTTCGGACTCAAGAAATACACGCTGGGCACGAGATGGGTGTGCGCGACGTGCTACAGGTGCTACGAACACTGCCCCGCGGACATAAACCCGGCTGAGGTGATGATCGCGCTGAGGCACATCGCGGTCAGAGAGGGCATAATACCGCCCTTCGTCAGGACCGCGGCAATGAACCTGGCGAAGTACGGACAGAGCGTGAAGCCCGACCCTGAGATAGACAAGATTAGGAAGGAGCTGGGGCTCCCGATGATCGAGGCCGAGGACCCTGAGTACGCCAGGGTCGTCAGGGAGATCGGAGTGCTGCTCCACGCAACAAAGTACGACAAGCTCATAGGCATCCAGGAGGAGGTGAAGCTGTGAGCTCCTACGCCTACTTCTTTGGATGCGTGATACCTAACAGATATCCAGGCATCGAGTACGCAGTCAGATGGGTATGCGGCAAGAATGGTTTCGACCTCGATGTCAAAGACCGAAAGGACTTCTCCTGCTGCCCTGTGCCAGGAATATTCTATTCCACTGACAAGGACACGTGGCTTCTGCTCGCCGCGCGCAACCTCGTCCTCGCCCAGGACCAGCGCAGGGAGATACTCACCGTATGCAACGGTTGCCTGACTTCGCTGTTGAAGGCAACGGAATACCTGCAGGACTCGAAGAACATGGGGAAGGTCAACAGAGTTCTTGCCCAGATAGGCAAGAAGTACACTGGCATACCTGTGAAATCTGAAGGAAAGAGGAAGATCTTCGAGCCCGTCAAGATAAGGCACTACGTGGAGGTAATGGCCAAAGATGTTGGCATCGACGCAATCAAGGCAAAGACCAGGCGACCCCTGAAGAACATCAGAGTCGCGGTGCACTATGGCTGCCATTATTTGCGGCCCACGGAGCGCGCGACATTCGACGATCCCAACGACCCGGTTCTCATTGACAGAATCGTCGAGGCGTGCGGCGCGACGAGCGTGGACTACGAGGACAAGCTTGACTGCTGCGGCGCTGGAGGAGGCGTGAGATCGCACGTGGTGGAGCTTGCCAACGCGCTCACACAGGACAAGTGCGCGAACATGACTGCTGCGGAAGGAGACTGCATCGTCACCGGCTGTCCCTTCTGCCTGCTCCAGTTCGACAATGCTCAGAAATCGTTCTCCAAGGACGGCATACCCGTGATGCACGTGTCTCAGCTCCAGGCGCTCGCGATGGGAATCGACCCCATCTCCCTCGGATTCGACACGCACCACGTATCCGCTCACTCATTGCTCCGAAAGCTCAGGGGGATGTGAGCATGGACGACGAGACGAACGGGGGCCGGAAGGCGGGCCACGAGGCCGCATACGAGCCCAGGATCGTGGCCTTCTGCTGCAACTGGTGCTCCTATGCAGGCGCGGACCTCGCGGGCACGACAAGGCTCCAGTATCCCTCAAACGTCAGGATAATCAGAGTGATGTGTTCGGGCAGGGTCGACCCTGCATTCGTGCTCAAAGCGTTCGCCCTAGGCGCAGATGGTGTCATTGTCGCGGGCTGCCATCCTGCGGACTGCCACTAC
>CAYOXJ010000167.1:0-3555 GCA_964407905.1 uncultured Thermoplasmata archaeon | reverse complement strand
CGAGAGACGACCTAGAGTTCTACGGGAAGTACAAGGCGAAGGTCCCGCTCGAGGTCTTGAAGAGATTTGATAAGAACGGAGATGGCAAGTTCATTTTCGTCACCGCCATTACTGCGACCAAGGCCGGCGAAGGGAAGACCGTCACATCAATCGGCCTCTGCCAGGGCCTTGGCCAACTGGGCAAGAAGGCGATGCTCTCCCTGAGGGAACCGTCGCTGGGACCTACCTTTGGCATCAAGGGTGGCGCAACTGGTGGCGGCTACTCGCAGGTCTATCCGATGTGGGACATCGATCTGCATTTCACGGGCGACATTCACGCTGTGGGCACGGCTCACAACCTCTTGTCTGCGCTCGTCGAGAACCATGTCACAAAGAAGAACCCGCTCAACATCGACCCCACAAGGATCGTTCTCCGGAAGGTCATGGACATGAACGCCAGGGAACTCAGGAACATCGTGGTTGGTCTCGGGGGAAGGAGCGAGGGAGGAGTCCCGCACGAGAGCGGTTTCGACATCACTGTCGCGTCCGAGATCATGGCAATCCTGGCCCTCTCAAAGGACATGGCGGATCTTCGGCAGAGATTGTCGAAGATCGTCGTCGCATACACCTATGATGGAAAGCCCGTCACGGCCGACAAGCTGAAGGGGATCGGCTCGATGTGCTTGCTGCTCAAGGACGCCATCATGCCCAACCTCGTGCAGACCCTCGAAGGACAGCCGGCGTTCGTCCACGGTGCTCCGTTTGCGAACATCGCGCACGGCAACAGCTCCATCATCGCCACGAAGTACGCGCTCAAGATGGCGGACTATGTTATCACAGAGGGCGGATTCGCGGCTGATCTGGGTGGGGAGAAGTTCTTCGACATCGTCTGCAGAATCGGCGGCCTGAAGCCCGATGTGTCAGTCCTGGTCGCGAGCGTCAGAGCCCTCAAAATGCATGGTGGAATGGACGAGGACGAGATAGGCACGCCCAACCTGGAGTACCTGGAGAAAGGCTTCTCCAACCTTGACAAGCACATAGAGAACCTGAAGAAGTTCGGAGTGCCAGTCATAGTCGCGATCAACAGGTTCCCGACCGACAGCGACGAGGAGCTGAACCTTGTCAAGAAGCACTGTGACAAGATGGGCGTCCGCTCTGCGCACTTCCGCGTGTTTGCAGAAGGAGGCAAGGGCGGTACAGAGCTGGCCAAGACGGTGCTCGACGTTCTCGAGAAGGAGAAATCCAACTTCAAGGTCCTCTACGATGAGCAGCTCCCAATCAAGAAGAAGATCGAAATCATAGCCAAGGAGATCTACGGAGCCCAGGGCGTTGTCTACACTGGAACGGCACCCTCCGACATTGCTGCCATCGAAAAGGCCGGAAATGACAAACTTCCGATCTGCATGGCGAAGACACAGCTATCGATCACCGACGACCCCTCCAAGAAGGGTGCGCCAAAGGATTGGGTCCTGACAGTTAGGGAGGTCAGATTGTCCGCTGGTGCCGGGTTCATCGTCCCGCTCACCGGGAAGATGATGACAATCCCAGGCCTGCCGACCGTGCCCGTGGCCGAGAAGATCAACATCGATGACAAGGGCTACATCACGGGCCTGAACTGAGCGCGGCGCTCGCCCTCGGACCGACTCAAAGGACTTCTAAACCTCTTCATTTCGGCATTTCCCAGGGAGGTCTTTTATCTCTCTATCAGCGTTCCGATTTGCCAGGGCTGGATTCCACTGAGAAGTGGGATGGGCCGTCGCACAAGAAGAAGTGAGGGAGGATCGCAATGAAGCAAGTCCTTGTGATAGGAGGAGGGCCGGCGGGGCTTACCACTGCGAAATCGCTTGTCGACAAGGGCGCAGAGGTCGTCCTGGTCGAGCGCAAGGAATCTCTGGGTGGCATGGCGAGAGAGCTGACGTGCAAGGGCCTCGTCGAGTGCAGGAGCTGCGGAGTGTGTTTCGCAATGGATCGTGCCAACGAGATCTTGAGAGAGCGATCGGCAGAGGTCCTCCTGCTGTCCGAAGTCATCTCAGCGCACAGGGAGGGCGATGCCTACTCTGTTAGAATCAAGACCTCTCCGAGATACGTCACGGACGACTGCATCGGCTGTGGCAAGTGTGTCGAGATCTGCCCGGTAGAGGGTAAAGCGATCTTTCCTCCGACAGGCGGCGGACAGCCGAGAGCCTACTGGGTTGACAGGTCGAGGTGTCTGCACTTCAAGAGGGCAAGATGCGAGAAGTGCTCAGGGGTCTGCCCGACGAATGCAGTGAACTACGACGACAGGATGCGGAATGTCACGAGAAAGGCACATTCGATCGTGTACGCGACGGGCATCAGGGCAATCGATGCATGCCAAATGACTAGATTCGGATGCGGCGCTCTCGAGGATGTCATATCCAGCGTGGACGCAGAACGAATACTCAACGAAAAAGGAAGGCTGCTGAGGCCGTCGGATGGCAGAGCCCCAAAGAAAATTGCGGTCCTGCAATGCGTGGGCTCAAGAACGGTCAAGCTCGGCGTGGAGTACTGCTCGAAGTTCTGCTGCAAATACGCGACCAAGATATCACAGTTGTTGCTAGACATCGACCCTGAGGTGAGCCTTGATTTCTACTTCATGGATCTCAGGACCCTTTACGAACCCCAGGATGAGTTCAAGTCTTGGGCCAAGGAAAAAAAGACAGTAAGGCTCATCAGGTCGATGCCTGCCAGCATAGCGCTTGGCACCGACGGAAGGCTTTTGGTGAGATCGTCCGGCGACGTTGACCTCGAAATTAGAGAGGAATCCTACGATCTCGTGATTCTTTCGGTTGGAATGCAGCCTTCAGGCGCCTCTGACGAGCTAGCCAAGTCGTTGGGCATCGCACCAAACAGCATGGGCTTCGCTCCGGATACTCTGGAGCTCGAGCAGAGCGGAGTCTTTGTGTGCGGAGCAGTCACGGAGCCCATGGACATCGAGGAGACAGCGATAAGGGCAATGGCCACGGCGACGAAGGTCATGCAGAGCAAGGGGGCGAGCGAATGAAGGCAGCCATCCAGGTCGTGATGTGCAAGTGCTGCACTGAAATGCCAGCTCTGCTTGACATGGCGAAGCTCGAGAGAATTGCCTCTGAGGCATCCATGGTAGTATCCGTGAGGGCGATTGATGCAATCTGCGATGGCAAGAACCTCGCCGCGGTCGTCAAGGAGGCGAAGGATAAGGGAGTTGACCGCGTCGTTGTTCTCGCGTGCTACAAGAAGGACTTGAGCCCCTCGCTTATCAGGGCATACAAGAGAGTAGGCGTCAACGAGTTTCTGATCGAAACGGTCAATGTGAGGGAAGAGGTGGTATTGCCACATCTCTATGAGCCAGAGAGAGCCCAGACCAAGGCAGAGACCATGCTCCGGGCCGCTCTGGTGCGCGCGTCTATGTTAATGCCGTTCGAGAAATCAACTGAGGAAATGAAGACTGGAAACGTTGTGATAATCGGTGCGGGCGTGGCAGGTCAGGCCGCAGCCAGTGCAGCGTCGCACGCAGGTGCGCACACGATCCTGATCGAGAAGACGGGGAAGACCCTGAAGGCGCCCGGCGTGATCCTC
>CAYOXJ010000166.1:0-3566 GCA_964407905.1 uncultured Thermoplasmata archaeon | reverse complement strand
GCGTAGGACCCAGCAGTATCCCGGCGATCAGCTCGCCCGTGACTGCTGGGAGCCTCAGCCGCTCCATGATCTCCCCGCCGAGCTTCGCCGCAAGGAAAGCGACGAATATCAGAAGCAGAGTCTCTTCAGTCCGCAACGCATCCCATCCAAAAACTCGAATTGCATCCTCAATATTTAGTTGTGAGTCGACGCATCAAGCGACGCTATAGACGAATCACGTATACTGCATGTAACTGTAACCCTTTACCTTCCCCTCAACGGTCTCGTCGCCGGGATGGTAATGGCTGGCAGAACTCCCAGGTTGGAGATCCGCTCATCGCGACAACGCTACCTCGGCAGAGATAGAACAGGCCAGGTCTCCTTCGCGATGGTGGCGGTCGTTCTCATGGTCGCGACCGCTGTCACAGGCACATATCTGGCGAAACAAGAGCTCGACAAGGCAGAAGAGCAGAAGCGCGAGAAAATCCTGGACGCCATGGAGAAGGCAATCGAGGACGTCGCGCAGGAGCTCAGCCTCTGCGCCGCTTCGAGAGCCCAGGCATTGGTATCCACCTGGACGGAGTATCCAGTGAATGAGAGCAAGCTATCAGACGAGTTCTCACGCGAGATGGCTTCGTACATCGCGTCCTCGTTCCCTCGGATTGATGGCGCCTTCACGCTCTCGGTCGAGAATTGGACCGGTGGATTGTTCTTCATCGAAAGGAAGACCCTTGACCTTGTGCCCGTAGAGAATACCACCAAGGCGGAGCTCGAGATAGACGGATCGACGATGGAGTATGCTAGCCTTCCATCCCCTTCGGTCGAGGAGATCGGCGAGACCTCGGTCTCTCCCTACTACATCGCCCTGGGCAATTTCTCTGCAAGGGTGAGCAACGGTGGCATCGAGATCTCGAGACAATCCTCATTCCAGAGGCCCATCATATCTGCTCTCCCATTTCTTGAATCAAAGCTAAGAGCTTTCGAATCGGCGTCCGCGGGGGGATTCTCGGACCTCGGAAGGCTCGTGGAATACATGCTCAGCACTCTCTGCGAGCTGAGGGTTCTCGAGGGCTATGGTCAGCCGATGTATGCGGAGGATAAAACCACATCGCAGATACTGACCGAGCTCGACGTCTACAGGGCAATCGCTGTTGGTCTGTTGCTGGAGCAGGTGCGACTGTTCCGCGGAGTCGACGCGTCCTTCTTATCGGAGGTATCAGCGATATGTGGAGGAGGCTACCCAGGGAATATCGCCCTTCTCGCCTCAAAGGGAAGGCAGCTTGATCCAGCCGAATTGTTCCTGTGGTTCCTTGGCAAGACGAACGTCGATCTGGACCCGAGAATGATTGTGGCGCAGGCTGTCGTTGGTCTGTCAGATCAGCTCGTCATCAAGCTCATGGACTACATGGGTTGGCTTGGCGAATTCGAATTCGCGAAGGCAGTAATCGACAAGGTGACGGACACAGTCGATTCCCTCGTGGCGTATCTGACCGGCGAGGACAAAGCGCTGATTGCGGTCAAACAATGGCTCGTCAAATCGCTGAAGGCCGCTGATTCAGACCCATCCTACTTCTCAACCCTCTTCTCCCCCGAGAGGGACTACTCTGTGTGGGTTCCAGAGAGAATTTATTACGTTGAGGACGCCTTGGGCAACCTTCATCCGGTGTGGGTTGGGAACGCTTCGGAACCCGTGGATGTGCCGCAGTACGATCTGCTGTCGTCGGAAACGTGGAGGGAGTTCTATCCCGCGTTCAAGGAAGGGCAGACCCTTCTCAGGGAACTGCTGGCGGATGGGATTACGAGGCTGGCGTTCGATCTAGCAAGCGTAGCCAAGTTTGACCTTGACGGATACACGATCGATCCCACGGACGGGCGCGACCTGTTCACCGCACTAGCCCTTGGCTCGGGTGAAGTGAATATAGATTTCGACTCTGATGCGTTCGCAGGCGCGACCAAGGACTTGCCGATGTTCAGCGCCCAGTACAACATCGTGACGAGTTTCTGCGAGTTCCTTGCTAACAGGACGACTGCTCTTTACGACCGGGAGGAACTCATGGAGTCGGTCTATTCCAGTCTATCAGCCTCCATGCTCGCATCAGCAAGATACGCGCATATGCCGGACCTGATTGTCCCGGTCGAGCAACAGCTGGAGGATATCGTCAGGAACGACGTTGAGTTCGACACTGAATGGGGAGTGGGGACTGCCGCCACCATGTCTCTTGACAGGCTGTTCGAGACCTACCTCCAGTGCCTGTCCATCATTGTGCACTCCTCCATAGCGAAGGCAGACGATGGTTTCGCCGGGCCACTCGTGGACTCCGTAGCGTCAATAATCGCTGTCGGAGCAGACGACTTCCCGGGAATTGGCCCTGCGGTGGAGGACCAACTAGCCGGATTCGCCTCAGCAATGCTGAGCCAGGGGTCATTCGCCGGACACAAGAAATCGCTCCACGCGGACACGCGAGGGAGTTTCGAATTCTGGGAAGGGGACAGAGCGGCTGCAGAGTACAATGGCAGGATTACGACGGAAACTGTCTCCGCAGCCGTCGCAGGCGGGATGCCTGACCTGTACGCGGTGCCTTACAACGCCTCGAGAGGATGCACGGACCTGAATGGCATGTTCCCCACGGACAACATGCTCGTGCAGCTCCAACGTCCATGGGATTTTGACAGGACCGTGGGGGACTATCCGAACATACACCTGACATCGCTCTCGAGCTTCTCCGCGGTTCCATACTCAACCCAGTGGACCGTCTCTGCCTCCGGCCTCATCGAGCTCCGCCTCAGCACCAACAACTCAGCGCTCCAATCCGTATTGGCCGAAAAGGACGTGGAGTCCCGCACTCATGTCAGGATAGAGCTCTCGATACCAGTCGTTGTGCATTCTGCCTGGCCTCTGGAGGGCGTTGATTACAACCCCTCCAACACAGCGCTACTGGATGGCATCGCCGCTGCGAAGAAGTTCTTCGAGATCATATGGGACAAAGCTGAGCCTGTCCTGGGATGGGTCAAGGATGCCCTCGAAAGCATCTACAGGTTCGCGGAGCGGTTGTTCGCGACCATCGCGAGCTTTGCCACTCGCGTGATCAAGGTCTTGTCCGCCGCTCTTGAGCTCGTCGTCGAGACGCTCCAGGAGTACATCCAGAGATTCGCAGACTCAGCGATTGCTAGGGCGCTCAAGGTCTTCCTTGACATAACGGGCCGGGTGGAGTTCCGAGTGGCCGTTCACGGGTTCGTCATTATCGTCCAGACGTACGTCCCCGACCTCGTGTACAGGCACGGGAACGACCTGCTCAGGATCATTGTGTGCACCGACAGGTTCGGTCCGGGCATCTCTTTCGGCGTGAGGTTTGCCAGGCTGAGTGACGGCAGCTGGGACATTCTCGCGAACGGCACCGTGGCCTTGCGCAATGTGACGATCGACGTGGCAGTCGACCCGCTCATGCACATACTCCGCAGGTTCGTCGAGGCACATGCTGTCGCACAGACATGGGCCCTGGATCTGGTCATGCCGGAGGTCGAGACGTACGAGCTGCTCGAGGTGAGCACCTCTGACATCCCGGGCCTGGGCGCGGTGCTCTCGAACA
>CAYOXJ010000165.1:0-3624 GCA_964407905.1 uncultured Thermoplasmata archaeon | reverse complement strand
CCCTGCCGTAGATTGTGGACGTCGAGGAGAAAACGAAGGTCTTCACATCGTTTCTTCGGGCGCACTCGAGCGCGTTGTATGTCGCGATCGTGTTCTGCTCCAGATCCACCATTGTTGACTCAGTGCCCTTCCTAATGTCCGGATTAGCGGCGATGTGCCATACAGAGTTATGGCCACGCATCTCCTTGTAGAGCCTCGCGACGTCGAGCAGATCGGCCTTGACGAATCGGAAGAACGGTTTTCCGAGGTGTTGTGCGATGAACTCCTCTCTGCCTGTGCTGAGGTTGTCGTAGACAGTGACTCCATTCCTTGCTGCGAATCTGTCGACCACGAAGCTTCCTATGAATCCGGCGCCTCCGGTGACGAAGTACTGCATGTTCGTCCCTCCCTCTTATCATCGAAGCGGCTGAGGATGATAGAGCACGGGCGAGAAAAAGACATCGCAAATTGCCTGTTCGAGGAAAGGCGTTGCGTATACTTAATTGTATACCATCGGATATACATAAGCATGATATACAGAAACGTATATCACTGAAACGTATACTGCACGCAATAGGAGTCGTCATGGCACTGGCGCGAGAATAGGGAGGCATGTTCGAGATGGAGAACCCATTTCGTTTCGGGACGATTGTCACGGGAAGAGACTTCGTAGACAGAGAAAAGGAGCTCGGCGAAATGGCAAGGGAGCTCCGCTCGGGCGAGAGCATCGTTCTCTATTCAAGAAGAAGGATGGGCAAATCGTCCCTGCTGACGGAACTCGCCAGAAGATATCAGAAGGAGTGCATTTTCGTATACGTCGACCTCTACGGAATGACGAACAGGAATCGCTTTCTCGAAGTCTTCGCCAAGAACATGGTCGAGGCCTCGTTTGGAAGGGCTGAGAAGTTGGTCTCGGGTCTTCGAGAGCTTCTGAAGAGCGTCAGCTTCAGATTCGTCTCTGAAAGAGGGGAGATAGCTGTAGAGTTCGCCAGAACCGAGCCTACCCGAGAGGAGGTTGACCAGATCTTCGACCTTCCGGAGAGAATTGCAGCGCGCAAGAGAAAGAGAGTCGTCGTGATGTTCGACGAGTTCCAAGAGGCCTCGTCTCTGGACGGTGTGTCTTTGATAAAGATCATGAGATCGAGGTTTCAGTTCCAGAAGGGTGCGACCTATGTGTTCTGCGGAAGCAAGAGGCATCTCTTGTATCAGATATTTGAGGAGAGAGAGGGGGCGTTCTTCAGATTCGCTCGCCCGATGGAGCTGGGGCCGATACCCACCGATGAGTTCGAGGAATTCATCGTGAGGAAATTCTCGGAAGCCGGAGGAAGAATAAGCAGGGAAAATGCGAAGCGGATTGTCGAAGCAAGCGGGGGATATCCCTATTATGTCCAACAGATTTCCCATGAGCTCTTTGACATTACGAAGATGCCCGGTTCACCGCAGGATGTTGAGATGGCCATCGACGCGACCGTGGAGCACCAATCACCCGCCTATTCTGTTCTATGGGATTCTATAAAGAGCAGGCTCCAAAGGAAATATCTGGTCGCCCTGGCCCTGGAACCACAGGTCCCGCACGGTCTGGAGTTCGTGACGAAATACGGTCTGAAGTCGCGTTCACACGTTCAGAGGGTGGAAAGACAGCTCGAGGCAAGGGGCATCGTTGAGAAGGGACAAATCGTGGACACAATGTTCGCGCGTTGGCTCATTGGACTCTTCAGGTCTTCTTGAGATAGTGAGCAGATCGTGTCCTGGCAAATCATTCTCTTCTCAGGATGAACGTCTTGACCCTGTTCCTCCGCGCGAAGGGCCTCTGGACGTATCCTACGCTCAGCGTCGGTATGTAGTAGCTCACGAGGACCAGGATGCCCGCGAAAAGTGCCAAGCGGATGCCCCAGCCCAGCTCGTCCAGGACCAGGTTTCTCTCGGCGAAGTACCATGTCCCTATGACGCCGATGAGCTGTCCGGCCCCGCCGAGGGGCGTGAAGAAGGAAGCGATCATGCTCCCGAGGAACACGAGGCTGAATATCACGAGCCACTGATCCGCATACGCAGCGGAGTCAGAGTCCCAATAGCCCCAGATGAGGTCCTTGAACTCCCACTCCTCAGTGTACGAGTTCACGAGGACGGGGCCTTCCATGTGCTGCGGGTAGATGACAACCATCCAGGGCATCATGATGGACAAGAGGCCCACAAAAGCACCCACGAGGCAGAGGATATTGACTCTTGCCAACCGGCCCACTTCCTGTCCTGAATGGATGGAGCTGAGGTTTCTTAAGCCTTTGGTGGCCGATTTCACAAAGCAGAAATCATCGAAAAGAAAAGGACTGGAAAGGGGTTTTCCCGCGCTTAGGGCGTTCCAGCATCCAGGATTCCGGCCGCATCGAGCCAGGCCCACTCAAGGGTCTTGATGTCCTCCTCGAACCACGGGATCAGCTGATGGTCCCTGATCCACTTCAGGGAGTCCAGCGCCACGCTCTTTGACATCGAGCCGTCCTTCAAGCCGAGATAGATCCCCTGGACGTCGACATACGCCTGCTGCTGGTCGAAGTCGTCGCCCCAGTACATGTAGCAGTCCACCATCGAGCCGAGGACTTCCAGGTAGGTCTCTCTGCTGTAGTACTTGCCCCATTCCATCGTATAGACGTTGCTGAGCGCGGCGATCGCATTGCCCGTCTGGCCCTTGGTCAGAGCGGTGATGGCGGAGCTGACGTACCCGAAATCATGCACGTGCTGGTCCGGCCTTAGGAAGACGTCCCACGAGCCCATGAGGCCGCCCTCGCCGAGCGTGTACGGCGTGATGATTCGTCTCGCGTCTATGATTGCCCTGTTGAACGCGTTGGCCATCTGCCAGATTTCAGCCTTCTCCTCATCTGTGTCCGCGTCCGCGTACATCTCCGTCAGCTTCTGACTGTACGCATTCATCGCAACGGCCTGTGCTCTCAGGGCGCTGAGCGCATACATCGCCCTGTCTATGTTCTTCGCCTCCGAGGGCATGGTCATCTTCTCGGACTTCAGTCGGCCCGCGGCCCAGTCGCATGTGTATGTGAAGTCCAGAGGCAGGACGAGCGCATGATCGACCCTCATTGCCATCAGGGCGTAGAGGTCCAGCACCAGGTCCAGCAGCTCATGGCCCTGCACCTCGATCGTGTCGAGCTGCGTGTGATAGTACTGATCAAAGCCGTACGACCACATGCTCTGTATTGCAGAGCCTCCGCCCTTGGCACCGAAGGACCACGCATCTGTCCAGGACCAGATCGGGTTGTAGAAACTGACCATGCCTTTGACCCCCAGGTCCGAGATGGCGTTGTAGACTATCGTGTTGGTCTCCCACGTATTCTCGATCCAGTATCTTCCCGAAGCCCTCGTGAAGCTCACGCCGTCCAGGTTCAGCTCCACGGCCAGACCGTCCATTATCTCGGGATGGGCCAGCACGAACTCGTACGATCCCACAAGCCAGTTATACCACGTGCCACCGGGTCCACCGGTCTCCTCAGCTCCTACGGAACAGAATACCAGCGTTCTGTCGTTCACGAATGTGCCGGCCGCCCTCGCCTCGGAGAACAGCCTGGCCAGCTCGAGCACAACGGCGATCGAGGAGCAGTCGTCGTTGGAACCCTCCCACCAGGTGTCGATGTGGCCAGATAT
>CAYOXJ010000164.1:0-3635 GCA_964407905.1 uncultured Thermoplasmata archaeon | reverse complement strand
GAAGTCCCCTGGCAAGATGAAGAGACGCGCTCGCTGACAGATAGTTATTTTAGACCCCATTTGCTACCGTGGACGGCTGGTGATCGACATGGTATGGGAGCAGGCGGAGGTCAGAGAACTGAGGGAAGGACGCTACGTCAACATCGACGACGAACCCTGTAAGATCGTGAGCATAACGACTTCTAAGCCTGGGAAGCACGGAGAAGCCAAGGCGAGGATCGAGGCCATCGGCATCTTCGACGGGAACAAGCGGAGCGTCGTGTATCCCGTGAAGCACAGGGTCCAGGTGCCCATCATTGACAAGCGGCAGGCCCAGGTAGTCTCAGTCATGGGTTCCGAGGCACAGCTGATGGATCTGGAGACCTACGAGATGTTCCAGCTGCCAATTCCCGACGATCTGAAGGACGCAATCAAGCCCGGCGGGGACATAATGTATCTCGTCGCGATGGGAAGGAAGAAGATAACGAGGGTGTGAGAATGCCCGTCCGAGGGATGCTCAGATTTGCGGACGCCACTGCGTCCTATGAAGACTCCCAGTTCGTTCTTCTGGGGGTGCCGTTTGACAGAACGACCAGCTTCCGGAGCGGGACGAGGTTCGCACCGACCACGGTGAGAGAAGCTTCTTGGACATTCGAGAGGGAGCATTTCGAGCACAACCTCACCTTCAATGACATCCGCTTCCACGACGCAGGAGACCTCTACGAGGAAGGCTCCGTCGACGACATGGTCAGGGCTGTGGAAGAGGAATCAAGGAAGATTGTTGGTGCGGGCAAGTTCCCTGTTGTGATTGGCGGCGAGCATTCGATAAGTCCTGGGGTGGTGAAGGCATTCGGCGGGATATCCGTGATCACAATTGATGCTCACCTGGACTACCGCGACGAGTACCAGGGACTCAAGAACAGCCACGCCTGTGCACACAAGCGGATAGAGGACATTGTCGGGAAGGGCAATGTGTTCGCATTCGGCATTCGTTCGATTTCCGGGGATGAGAAGGCAGATCAGGCCCTCTACGCGGATGCGTTTACCATCCACGAGAAGGGGTGTGAGAAGTGTTTTGAGGAGATGCTTGGTAAGCTGAAGCGTGAGCCGATCTACCTGTCACTGGACATTGACGGAATAGATCCAGCCTACGCTCCTGGGACTGGCACTCCGGAACCCTTTGGCATCACCCCCTTTGATGTCAAGTACATAATCAACAGGCTGGGCAAAAGGCTCGTCGGCTTCGACGTGGTCGAGGTCTGTCCGCCCGTCGACAACGGCAACACGTCCGTTCTGGCCGCCAGGATGATCAAGGAGGTCATCGCGGTCAAGTGGAAATCCATGCCGAAGAAGTGAATGTCACTTCCTGACTGCTTTCTCGACCCTCTCTCTGTATTCTTCCGCCAGCTGCTTGGCTCTATCCGGAGTCCTGGCCTCGGCGAATATTCTGAAGATGGCTTCCGTGCCCGAAGGTCTCACGAGCACCCAGCCGTCCTTGAAGAAGATTTTCGCGCCATCGGTGGTGTCCACTCTCTCTCCGGCAACAGTTCTCAACATCTCATGCATGACTGAATCCTTCCTATTCTCGGGACATCTCGTTTTCGTCTTGTACTGTGCGTATGGAGGGATTTTCGCGTTGAGGGTCGAGAGCTTGCCGTGCTTTGCTACTATCTCGAGGACCTTTGCAGCAGCCATCGCGCCATCCCGACAGTACTGGAACTCAGGAAAGATCAGGCCGCCGTTTTCCTCTCCTCCGAAAACCCCGCCCTTCTCCATCATGACTCTTGCGATGATCGGAGAACCTACCTTCGTGTAGGCTATCGTTCCGCCCGCAATCCTCACTGCATCCTCGACCGCCATGGATGATGCGACGTTGGTGACGACGAGACTTCCCGGCCTTCCCAGGCAAACGTAATGCGAGACAAGGGCAAGACTTCTGTCGCCGTGGAGATACCGTCCCTCCTCGTCCACGAATATCGTTCTGTCTCCGTCCCCGTCATGAACAAAGCCGAAATCAAATCCGCCCGACCTGACCAGTTCAATTAGGTCACGAGTGTTCTCAGGCGTGGGCTCACTGTTGTGCCCAGGAAATGCTCCGTTGGGATCCGCGTTCAGCGTCACATATCTGACCGCGAGTTTGTCAAGGAGAAGCGGTGTCACGAGACTCGAAGCACCATTGCTGCAGTCGACGGCTACCTTGAGCCTCGCCCTACGTATTTGCACCGCGTCGACTTTTGACGCTATTCCATCTACGTATTCCTCTATTGCGGTCGCGTACTTTCTAGTGCGTCCTATTCTAGTCCAATCCGCTCGCACGAAGTCTCCCTGATGGAAAATCCTCTCGATGGCTTCTTCGTTCTGTCTGCTCATCTCTGTACCATCAGGGTCAACGCACTTGACTCCATTGAATTCCGGCGGATTGTGGGATGCCGTTATGACAACCCCGCCAGCAACCTCCTTCGATTTCACAACATACTGCAGCGTGGGTGTGGGGACAATGCCGCAATCAAGAACATCGCACCCAGTGGCCATAATCCCAGAGGCACAGGCGGCCTTCAACATCTCGTTCGAGGTCCTCGCATCCGTGCCGATTGCTACGTGGCCTTTCATGAAAGTACCAATAGCGAGTCCGAGCCTCATCGCGAACATGCTGTCCATGTCCTTGGAGTTGACCACTCCTCTGACTCCGTTTGTCCCGAAAAGCCTCGGAACCGCAGTCGAAATGGACGTACTCATCGGCATCAGGATGCTCAATTTGCCAATAAAACCTTCCTGTTCTTCGGCCACAGACTTGCACAAGGCTCCAGAATCGTTGCACCAACGAATGCGTAAGAGTTAAGGCACCCATACTACATCCTAGGTCAGGGGAGCAGAAGGCATGGGATTCAAGGAATGGATAATCCCTCAGGAAAAGCACTTCTTCGATTTGCTCGAGCAACAGGCGGATGTTGTTCTGGAGGGGGCAGAAGCACTTCTGGACATGGCGAAGAACTTCGATCATGTGACGGAGAAACGGGACAGAATCAAGGAGATTGAACACAGGGGCGATGACCTCGTACACACGACCGCCGAAGCTCTGAACAAGACCTTCGTCACGCCCATCGATCACGACGACTTGTCGAAGCTGACCTCCAGGCTGGACGACATACTGGATTTCATCGAGGCTGCGTCACACCGGATGTGGTCGTATGAAATCAGGTCCGTTCCCCCGGACATGGTGAAGCTCGCGGAGGTGATCCTCAGCTCTGTCAGGGAGGTCAACCACGCAGTCAAGGACCTCAAGAATATCAAGAAGAAGAACGAGATAATCAATCACTGTATTGAGATCAACCGGCTCGAGAACGTGGCGGATGACGTAACGCATGTAGCTGTGGCTGGCCTATTCAAGAAACGCGATCCGATCGAGATAATCAAGCTCAAGGAGATCTACGAGCACCTTGAGATAGCCACGGACAAGTGTGAGGACGCGGCCGACGTCATGAAGGATGTTTTCATCAAGCACGCTTAGAGGCTATCTGATGGACATATTCGGGGTCTCGGCTATCGCGGCGATAACCATTGTAATGACCTTGGGTTTTGATTTTGTCAACGGATTCCACGATTCTGCGAACTCGATTGCCACCGTCGTAGCCACGAAGGTCCTGTCTCCGATCGGG
>CAYOXJ010000163.1:0-3647 GCA_964407905.1 uncultured Thermoplasmata archaeon | reverse complement strand
CTGCGGAACTGGGCTCATAGGAATTCACGCGGCAAAGGCCGGCGCTGAGGTCATAGCAGCAGATGTAAATCCTCATGCAGTTGAGTGCACCCGACGAAACGCTGTCCGAAACAATCTGAGAATCAAGACCATAGAAAGCAATCTGTTCGAGAAGATACATGGTAACTTCGATGTCATCGCCTTCAATCCGCCGTATCTTCCTGATTGTTCAAAGACGACAAGCTGGGTCGAGAGAGCCTGGTCAGGAGGCTCGGAGGGCACCGACATCATCCTGGAATTCATGGACGAGGCCTGGAAGCACTTGTCTCCAGGTGGACAGATAGTCCTCATACTCTCATCGATGGGCGGCCTTCTGAAGGTGCTGCGGGCGGCGAAGGAAAGGTACACCACTGTACTGCTCGAGGAGAAGCACATGTTCTTTGAGTCGATATACGCTTACAGGCTGCGGCCGAAACGGCTGTGACACAAGTCAGCTCCGCGAGAAGCTTTAATATAGCACGGCCTGATTGAGGACTCTCAGCTCCGGGAGGAAGCCAGTGACGGAGAAAAAACCGAGAAAGTACAACGATCCGAATAGCCTCGAAGAGCTCTGCCGGAGCTTTCTCGCGTGCAAGGACACGGACAAGGGAGCGGCTATAGAGTACTGCAAGAGCTTCCTTCTGCTTCTGAACGAAAAGCCTGCTAAGTCAGGAGCTGTCGTATCCGCTCGCTCAAAATCTCGCTGATGACCTTCCCGTCGACCTTTCCACGAAGCTCTTTCATCACAATCCCCATGAGCGGGCCGAGGCTGCTCTCGCCCCTCTCTCTGATGAACTTCTCCCGCTCCTTCACGATCCGGTCGCACACCTGACGCACGGACTCGATGTCGATCGTCTCGACGCCCAGGATCTCAACGGCCCTCTCGACGCTGTGGCCGTTCTCCAGAACGGACGTGAGGATCCTCGGTATGGCCTCCTTCGCGAAGGTGCCTTTCTCAAGGCCAGCGAGGACGTCTTTGACCGAATCAAGGCCGAGCTTTGAGGGGTCCACGCCGATCTTCTCGAGCTCAGGATACGTGTTGAGGTAGATCCTGGCGACAACCTGTGGATGGCCGAACCCCGAAGCCAGAAGCTCGAACTCGTCTTCGTATCCGGACTTCACCAGCGCCTCGGCCTGCTCTTTGCTGAGCCCGAAGGCCTTGACGAACCTAGCGGCCTTTGTTTCAGGAAGCTCGGGGAGATTGAGCCTGATGCTCTCAAGAAGCTTCTCGCTCACAAGTATTGGCCTCACATCGGTCTCGGGATACATCCTCTCTTTTCCCGGCAGCGGCCTGCTGTAGACCGTCTGTCCGTCTGGTAGAGGGTCCCTTGTCTCTTCGGGAACGCCACTTATCGCAGCATTGCCACGCGCGACCACCTTGGCGATTGCGGCCCGTGCCCTCTCCTCTTCATCTGCGACAAACACGAACGCATCTTCTGGCTCGAGGGCCAGAGTCGATCTGACCTCCTCAACATCGGCAGTGGTGATTCCGTAGCCCGGAAGCTCATCCGAGTGGAACAATCCCTTCACACCAGCCACGCGTGCGTGAGCGGCCATCTCTGGTCCGAGACGCTTCACGCCCTGCTCTGTGGGCCCGAGTGTGCCCGCAAATCTCGGGAGCCTAATCCCGAGCACTCTGCCGCCGACGTCCAAGTACCCCTTCAATACCTTGCACTTGGTCTCTCTGAACAGCGCTGAAAGGTCCTTGATGTCTTGCATGATCTCCTTTGCGCCTCTCTCCCTGAGCACGCGCTTCACGTCCAGGAGGGCAAGCTGCCTCTTGACCTCCTCCTCCACATACACATGAAGCATGCGCAGATCCTGAACGCCCTTGACCTCAACCCTTGCCCCGCCCGAGATGGATATGTTCAGGTCCTCCCTGATCGTGCCTATCCCGCGCCGGACCTTCCTGGTCGCTCTGAGCAGAGATCCAAGCCGTTCTGCGACCAGCCTCGCCTCGTCGGGCGTGGATATCGATGGATCGGTTGCTATCTCGATCAGTGGAATGCCAAGTCGGTCGAGGCGATATGTCACCTCGTTGCCATGCTCTGCCATCTTTCTCGCTGCGTCTTCCTCGAGACAGAGGGTCGGTATTCCGACGATCTTGCCAGCGACCTCCATCCTGCCATTCATCGCGATCAAGGCCGTCCTCTGAAATCCACAGGTGTTGGACCCGTCGATCACGATCTTCCTCATGAAATGGATCTCGTCGACGGGGGTCATTTCAAGAAGACATGACATCTCCAGGGATGCTTCGATGGCGCGCTTGTTCGCATCATGGGGAGGCTCCTCGTCCGCCTCGACTAGGCATGAATACGGCACCGTCTGGTACCGGAAGTGCAGCTTCCTCTCGGACTCCTCGAGAGCTGCTCTGTCGATCTCGCCCATCTCGCTCTGAGTCGGCCTCAGCTTACGCAGGAGCTCGCGATGATGCTCATCCGAGAACTCCGTCTGGCACCCGCAGAACAGCTTCCCAGTGCTGAGCTGCTGGTGTATCTCGATGCCCACCTTGAGCCCGAGCGTCTTGAAATCCAACTCAGACAGGCCTCCTAGGAGAGAGCTCGCCCGCAATGTCCGTCAGCATGATCTTCTTGATCTCCTCCGCATCATCGGTCTGCCCCATCGCCCACATGAGCTTCACATATGCTGTCTCTGGCAGCATGTCGCCGAGAGGTATCGCGCCAGCAGCAATCATGTCCCTGCCCGTGGAGTATACGCTCAAGTTCACGGCCCCGTACAGACACTGCGTCGTAATGTAGACATGCACGCCCTTTCTCACAGCCTTCTTGATCGATTCGACGATCTCCTCGGAAACATGTCCCAAGCCAGTCCCCGCGATGACAATCCCCTTCACGTTCTGAGCGATGAGATCGAAATGCTCAGCGACGAAGCCAGGATAGAAGTGCAGCATGCTGGCGCTTCCGTCAATCTTGTCGAACAGCTCGACAGGGCCCTTCGATCGCCTATTGTATTCGGAGAGATACGTGATGCCGAGCCCTTCGATCTTCGCCACGGGCTCCGCATTGATGCTCCTGAAGGCGTCTCTTCTGGAAGAATGCATCTTCCTCACCTTGGTCCCCCTGTGAGCGTAACAATAGGAGTCCGAGGATTCGCCATGCATCAGCACAACGACTTCGGCCATGTCGCCCGAGACACATAGCCTGGTCGCGGCGAGCAGGTTCATGATGGCATCCGACGAAGGCCTGTCGGAAGATCTCTGTGAGCCAACACATACTACGGGCCCCGTCAGGTTCCTGAGCATGAAAGACAGAGCCGCTGACGTGAAGGCCATCGTATCGGTTCCGTGAGGCACTATCACGCCCACAGCGCCGGAGTTGAACTCCTTCACGATTTCCCTGGCCAGGCCCTGCCAGTGAGTGACCTTCATGTTCTCGCTGAGGATGGAGTACAGGACCCTTGCGCGCACATTGCACAGGTCCGTCAGCTCAGGAACGGAGAACACGAGCTCTTCGGCAGATATGGCGGGGTGGACTGCCCCCGTACGGTAGTCCACATAGGACGCAATCGTGCCGCCGGTGCTTATGACCGCGACATCCTTCTTCGAAGGATCGCTTGGCAATGTCTGCTTCTTGAGGGCCTTCTCTTCCTTCTTCGAGACGAGCTTGACC
>CAYOXJ010000162.1:0-3660 GCA_964407905.1 uncultured Thermoplasmata archaeon | reverse complement strand
GACGCCGACCATGGCGATCAGAACGCAGAAAGGCAGGAGGAGCCCGAGCTCGCGTTCCCTCTTCGCCAGGTACTTGAGCGATTCCTGGGTTGGCCCTTTCGATGGCATCCGCGGGTAATACGGCCATGGGATCTTCATCCGCTTCTCATTCCTGTATGCTGAATACGGACATGAGGCGAGTTAATGGTTGCGCAGGCATTCCGCTCAGCATCGGAAAAGGACGTGACTAGTCGCCGATCGCGGAGCGCCTGACGAGTTCCATCATATCGAGCATCCTGAGTCTCGAACCCCTCGCAGCGACTGCGTCCTTCAGGCTCTGATAGCAGAACGGGCATGACGTCGTCAAGATATCCGCACCGGTTTTCTCGGCATCCTCGACTCTAAGAGCTGAGATCTTCTGTGCGAGGTCAGGGAAGGCCGTCTTCACGCCACCACCTGCCCCACAACATCTTGCGTCCTGTCTGTTCCGCTCCATCTCGACGAGCTTGATCCCGGGGATCGCTTCGAGAATCTTCCTCGGCTCCTCGTAGAGCTTGTTGTGTCTTCCAAGATGACATGGATCGTGGAACGTTACCTTTGCTTCGACCTTCTTGGGCAGTACTAGCTTCCCGCTGCCAATCAGTTCGTTGACGTATTGCGATATGTGGATGATCCTTGCGCCAACTCTGCCAGCCTTCGGATAATCCTGTCTTATCGTTTTGTAGCAACCAGCACAGCTCGTGACGATCGTGGACGGAGAGGCCTTCTCGAACAGCTCTATGTTCTTCTCGACCATTCTTCTCGCGGGGCCGAGCAGGCCCGTGCGCAACAGCGTGGATCCGCAGCAACCCTCCTCGTTCCCGAGGGTGCCAAAGTCCACATGGGCCTTGCCGAGCACGCGGGCAGTATCGATCGCCATGTCCCTGATGTTAGGGTCGTAGGCAGCTGTGCATCCGACGAAGTACAGGACCTCTGGCCTCTCTTTCAGGGCATCTCTGATTCTCACATCCTTTTCGATGCGCTTAGACCATCTCGCGCGCTGTGTCCTCGGCTGCATCCAGGGGTTATCGTAATTCTCGATGCTCTTGACGATCTGCTCGTGCGGGGGCAATGGTGCGAGGCCGTTTGCGACGAGGAACTCGCGCATGTTCTCCCACATCTCGATGGTGTCGAGATGAGCGGGACACACTGTCTTGCACTGGCCACATATGGTGCACTCGTAGGCCCTGCTCGTGAGCTCCTTCAGCTGATCTTCTGGGATTTCCTTTGGCCCGAAGAGCCTCGCCCTGAGCCCGTACTGCATCTTGTAGAAATCCCTGAGACGAAGTATCTTGCCGCGAGGCGTCACGAGCTCAACATCCTGCGCCTCCCCGCCCGTCGGGCACGAGGTCGTGCACTCGCCGCAGCTGGTGCAGGCATCGTACCTCATCAGGGCGAGGACGTCGAGCTTCGAGATATCCAGCTTCCTCATGTGGCGGGCACCTCTTTCGACAGCAGGCCATCAACCTCTATCGCAATAGGCGTGGCGATCATGTGGAACAGCTTGCTGAACGGAATGTAGGCGATGAACAGAGCGCTCATGACGCCGTGGATCAGCCATGCCTGGTCATAGTACTGGTCGACGGACGCGGGAGTAATGAGAGAGAAAGCGTAGCCGACGAATGAGTACTCGTTGTTCATTCGATGGCCAGGAATCTCGCCGGCGATCCCGATGCCTTCCAAGATGAATCCGCCTAGCACGACGGCCAGAAGGAAGAGTATTGAGACTGCGTCAGGAAGCTCGGTTCTCACGATCTTCGGCTTCAAGACAAATCGTCTGACAGCAGCGATCAACAGCCCAAGAAGCATCATGAGGCCTGTGAGGTCAAAGGCGAAGTCTCGAATCCAGAGCTTAGCCCATCCATCTTCCTCGATCATCGGCTGGTACCTCAGGAGGTCCAAGGAGAATGTGACAATCAGGTCCAGAACAAATGTAGCGATGAACCCTCCCAGTATCAGAAGGTGCATTAGCCAGCGTGTTGCGCTTCTCTCCTTCAGCTTGGCCAGATACAATGCATCCTTGGTGAAAACCGACACTGCTCTCCCAAGTCGCTTCGCGAACGCGAATCGCAGGCCCCTTGCCATAAGCTGCAGCAGTCTCCTCTCTGGTGTTCCTCTCAATCCTTTGCCACGCATCCACAGCAGCACATTGTACAGCGTTCCCAAGAGAAACACGAACACGCAAATGATGATCAAGACGAGAAAGAAGTGAAGGTAGGCCCGCTCTTGAACGTACACGGTTTCGTATGGGAGGGCGAGAACGATGGCGGAAAAGAGAACAACGACGGCAAGGAAGAGCAGATAGAGGCCCATCCGATCCCTGAGGTATCCGCCGTCAGACATCCACGCTCGGATGCCGCTGGATACCTATAAACTCATCCCTTTGCGCTCATTGCAAGAAAATGATTATCGACGCACTCCTGTGCGGCCGACACGAGCAGCTCGGAGGACTTTCCCGCCTCAAGGAACACGCTTTCGCTGCCCGCGAGGATGTGCTCTCTGACGCGGTCGAGCTTGGCGATTGCCCTCTCCGCGAGATCAGAATTCATGGAATGGCGCCGTTTCTCAATCGCAACAGCTAGCTCCATGAACCTCCCACCATCCCACAGCTTCGTACCAATAAGAAACGACCGGTTCTCAAGCCCAACTATCGCGACCTTGAGATCGGCTATCGACCTTCCAAGTTTCAGATTGCGTGCTTCGTCCACCATCGATGGCTCGTTCCTTGCCTTTGTCAATCCAAGCAGCAGAGAGAGAAATGCCTTGTTCGCCTTCGGGTATCTGGGATGCTCGAGATGAGGGCCAAGTAGCAGAAGCTGGCCAGCGCCGTGCTTGGCTTTGATTCCTGCGGGGCGCCCTCTTATCATCCTCTCGGCGGAATCTCGATCCGTCTGCAGTTCAGTGTTCTGCACCAGGCGTCCATACCGACAGATGACGCTGTCCTTCGTTGGCTCCTTGAAGATCGGGCCACCATAAATTGGAGCGAGAAACGTTTCCCTCCCGAAATTGACTTCGACCTCTCCGCGAACCGGGTGGACGATTGAACAGCTTCCGTACCTGACCGCTACCCTTGGAGACGAGTCCTCCGGCGCGCTTGTTCCGCATTCGAGGTTCTCTATCTTCGTCGTTGACAAATTGAACTTGTTGAAGGGTTCGATCGAAGAGGGCAGGGGAAGATATGCGCCCGCGCAAATCCCCACATAGGTTCCGCCCCGGTGTATGAATCCCTTCAGATGAGCGAAACCATGAACACCGATCGATGATGCAATTCTGAAGCCATCCCCGCCGGATATGATGACGCAGCGGACTCCGTCCCTCAGGGACTCGAGAAAGGACCTGGAATCCAGAAAACGGACGTCGTATATGCCATTCGACTCGAAGAGGTCCGCCAACCATGTCCATGAATGAGAAGAGCCGTTGCCTGCGTATACGAGAACGGACGAGGATACCATGGGCGAAAGAGGGTTAGCAGCTGGGATGGCAATAAACCCAACGCTGGCAATCTGGCCGTGAGCGAGGCTCACAGAAAGAGTTATAGACGCCCTTGGCTTATCTCGCCCGCTGCAAGGGCCCATGGTCTAGTGGTTATGACGTCTGCTTGACACGCAGAAGTTCACCGGTTCAAATCCGGTTGGGCCCACT
>CAYOXJ010000161.1:0-3686 GCA_964407905.1 uncultured Thermoplasmata archaeon | reverse complement strand
CTTCGCATCGATGTAGTCGTCTATGGCCATTGAGGCATCGACAGTGACCACTGCTTTCTTCCTTGCGTATCTCCTCGCGAAGAGAGCAAGAAGTTGGTCTCCTCCGAAGAAAACACCTTTGTCGTCAACTGCGACCATTCTATCGGCATCGCCATCGTGGGCGATTCCGAGATCTGCTTTCATCGAGACAACAGCATTCTTGAGATCTCCGAGGTTCTCATCACTCGGCTCCGGCATCCTTCCCGGGAAGTGGCCATCTGGGTTCGAGTTGATCGTGATGACCCTGCAGCCCATCCGCTGGAGCACGATCGGCGTGATTGTGGATGCGGGACCGTTCGCGCAGTCGACAATGACCTTAAGCTTCGACCTTCCGACGCCGGACAAGATGCGACATGCGTGATTCTCCACCGCCCCCGGGAAGGCATGAGGTCTGCCCACTTCGTCCCAGGGCTTGAGCTTGAACTTCCTTGATTCGATGATGTTCTCGATTCGCCTTGATTGCGAGATACCGAATCCAGAACCGTCAGGATTCCAGAGCTTGATTCCGCTGTACTCCGGAGGATTGTGGCTCGCGGTAACCATCACACCACAGCTCATCGTCCGTGCTGCCTCGGCAAGGGTTGGCGTGGTGATGAGCCCTGCCTCAAACACATCGCACCCCGTAGCCATGAGCCCGCTCGAGACGGCTGCCTCGACCATGGGCCCGGAGGTCCTCGAGTCAATTCCGATGACAACGCGCTTCGCGCTACTCCCTACGGCCATGCCGATCATCGCAGAAAGCTCAGGCGTGAACTCTGTGTTCACAACACCTCTGACGCCAGATGAACCGAAAAGACTCATCGGCCACTCCGATTACAATACGTCATTATATTACATTTCGTGAAGACAACATAAAAAGAGAAGAAGAGCAAAGAGATAGGTTTCGTGCGCGCTCCGGTCTAGCGTCACAGCTTCAGGACGTTCTTCGCCTTCTGCTCGTCGCTGACGGCAAGCGCCACATGCACGTGCTTCGAGTCCTTGTCCAGCATGTACGCGGCGTCTATGTTGACGCCTGCATTCGCCAAGGCTCTGGAAATCCGCGCCAGCTCTCCGGGCTTGTCCTCCAGCTTCGCCACCAGGAGGTTCCTCTCGGAGAACTCCAGGTTCGCCCGCTTGAGGGATGCCCTGCTCTTCTCGGGATCCGTCGTGACTATCCTGACCACCTGAGCCTGCGGCTCAGTCGAAACGGTCCTGATGTTGACGCCGTCCTTGTGCAGCGCCTCTGTCACCTTCGCAAGCTCCCCCGGTTTGTTCGCCAGCTTCACGCTGAACTCCCTTTCTGCCAACATTTCCTCCTGCTACCGGAGCGGGACGCAAGAGAGTCCCCATCGAGTAGAAGCGACAGGAAAACCTCGCATCTTTTCTCGGTGCCATAGTAACTGTGCGCTCTTGTTATTTCAAGCTGTTGCCGTTGGCCCTGCCAATCCGGCCTCGACTGCACAACTCTGTCCCCCGTGACTTTCTTGAGCGATGGGAATAATGAACGCTCGTGATCAAGACAAAGAGTACTAAAACCTCTCACAAGAATAGTGTCTTTGAAGAATCATATCGGTATGGTGCAATGCTAATGGCAGACTTCAAAGGGAGCATAATTGCAGAAGGATTGGATGATCCCACGATCATCAACGGATTCAAGGTCTACAGAGCTCAGATCACGAAGGACGGAATCCCAGTGGACTATGAGGGGCACCTGGGCAGATGGCACATCTATGATGTGGAGTGCTCAAGAAAAGAGATCGATGGTCTGCAGCGACACGTCCTCAGAGGATGGTACGCTCACTTCTGGAAACAGGAGAAGATCATCGTGGTGTACAACGACAGGCAATTCGAAATCTCTCGGAAAGACAGGTCCACTTGGAAGGAAGCCATTGAGCACGGCATCTCTCAGGGGATTCCCGAGAACGAGCTTGGCTTCCCCACGGATTGACTGGCTTTCGTTCGAATAGAGCTGGCTGCACTCCCTCGTGCGGCCATTCATGGAGCCAGATTCGCTGCCTCAGGATCATCGAATGCGCGAATCGACGAGAGCCAGACATGCCCGAAAACCGAGCCAGCATACGCAAAGTCTTAAATATCAACCACTGTGATACATATGCTGGACCATGTCTGGATGGCATGGCCAGAATGCACTCGGAGGGATAGAAAAATGGTCATGGAACCGATATCTGTCGAGAAGGCGATGGAGATCGCGAAGAAGAAGGGTATCAAGCCGGGCCGCGTGAAGGGGACGAATGGCATCCAGTTCACGAAGGGCAGGAACTCGCGCCTCGAGATTATTGACTGGGACGAGTTCAAGGCCACGCTTTCGAAGAGAAGGCTAGCAGTCTACGAGAGCGGCGGCTGGATGAAGATAATGAAGAAGTAGGCAAACCAGCCTACTCTTTCAAACCCTTGATCAACACTTATTCTAGCGATCATCAAACCGATTAATCTCCTTTTCATTTGATTGAACAGCCTGGGCTCCAGATTTCTCAGTGAATTCCTTGATTTCGCTGCCGAATCTTCAGGGCTCCTGGAAATTAAGAAAGGCTCCACCGTCTGCTGGCACCGCATATCGAAAACTAGATGCCTCGCATACGTCCTTCACATCCGGTAGCTGTGGACGTCGAGGTGCTATCATGTCTTCGAGGCTCGAGAACAAGGTCATAATCGTGACCGGAGGCGGGTCTGGGATCGGACGAGCGGCAGCGCTTTGCTTCTCTCGCGAAGGAGCGAAGGTGTCGACATGTGACGTGGATGTGAAGGGTGGTGAGGAGACCGCTCGCATGGCGAAGAAATCAGGCGGAGAGATCATTTTCATCGCGTGCGATGTGTCGAAGAGCGGAGACGTCAAGCAGATGGTCGATACGACGGTTGATTCCTACGGCCGCCTCGACTGCGCCTTCAACAACGCGGGCATCGAGGGCGCGAACCTCTTCACAACCGAATATCCCGAGGATACATGGGATAGAGTGATCGACATCAACCTCAGTGGCGTCTACTTGTGCATGAAGCATGAGATTCCCGCGATGCTTGCACACGGCGGGGGTTCCATCGTGAACAACGCCTCGACGTTCGGCATGATAGGCTATCCTGGCGCGTCAGCATATGTCGCCGCAAAACATGGTGTATTGGGGCTCACCAAGGTGGCTGCAATCGAGTATGCGACCAAAGGAGTTCGCATAAATGCAGTGTGCCCGGGCTTCATCGATACGCCGATGCTTGAGCGAGAAGGCACTAGCACCAATCCCGAGATGAGGAAACACGTGGAAGACCTCCATCCGATGAAACGCCTCGGAAGGCCCGATGAGGTCGCGCAGGCCGTGGCATGGCTGCTTTCGGACGCAGCGTCATTCGTCACTGGCTCAGCCATGCTCGTCGATGGTGGCTACGTGGCACTGTGAACTGCTTTCGTGAAAGCGAGTGCCTTGCAGCAGCGTCGTTTCCGGCCGCGCGTCACGTGTCCACTCAGGCCATCGACATGATTCTTCAAGACCGCTCGAAGCAGTACATCCTGCTCAGGAGAAGTTACGAAACAATCACTGAGCGAACCGTCTCTCGCAATCCCGAATGAGATCATCTCCTCGTTTGACGGTCTCCGGATCGAGAGGCTCCACTGCGTGCTCCCTCAAGAGCCGCTTGACGACTTCCTTTGCGTCCGGCACCAT
>CAYOXJ010000160.1:0-3702 GCA_964407905.1 uncultured Thermoplasmata archaeon | reverse complement strand
CCCTTGTCATCTCCGTGCACTGCTACGATCGCCCCCACCAGCCTCTCGCTCATGCCGAATGTGGTCTGATGGACGTACTTGTGCTCCCCCTTTTCGTCCTCGTACTTGATCCCATACGGTCTCGAGAAGTTCTCCATGTATTGATGTATGGAACCCAGCTGTAGGCTCCTGCCCGATGGCAGATATGTATCGATGCCTACTGTGTACTTCGCGCCAGGAAACTTGTCCCAGTCTGTTCGCTTGAGGAGCTTGTAGGGCAGACACCATTTCTTGGCAAGCTTCTCCAGTATCTCGTAGTCCTCTTTCACCTGCCTTTCTGCGTCCTCGAAATCCGCATGACAGGTGTGGGACTCAAAGAAGTGTATTTCGCGTACTCTGATGAATGCCCTTGTCTGCTTTGTCTCATATCGGAATGTGTTGACTATCTGATACGTCTTCAGGGGGAGGTCAGCATGCGATCTTACCCAAAGCGCAAATATCGGGTACATCGCGGTCTCGCTCGTCGGCCTGAGAAGAAGCTTTACGTCCAGGGGATTCAAGCCAGCGTGTGTCACCCAGAAGACCTCAGTATCGAAGCCTTTGATGTGCTCTTTCTCTTTTGCGAATTGGTCTTCGGGTATCATTAGCGGGAAACAGACCTCTTGGTGCCCAGTAGCGTCGAATCCCTCTCTTATGTGAGAGTCGATTGCCTGCATTATCTTCCAGCCATAAGGCGTCCAGACATTCATCCCCTTGACCGGGTAACGCTTGTCTGTCAGATTGGCCCTCTCGACAATTTCGTTGTACCACTCGCTGAAGTCCTCTGCCTTCTTCATGACATGGCCGAGAATCCAAGGGGGACTTATGTAGCTTTTGGTCTCGCCCAATCATTCCTTGGCAATCTTGGCTATTTGGGGTGCCACGGTGATGCAGGTCGTCGGGTTCTCTATGGTGTCTGTAGAACAGATCTCATCACACACGGTGTTCAACCTGGTGAGCGCATTGCTCGCGAATATCCCGTGAGTGCATACTGCAAATATCTTGGCCGCTCCCTGATCCCTCAACTGCTCTGCGGCCTTGAGGATTGTGCCCCCCGTTGATATGATGTCGTCCACTATCGCGACTTTCTTGCCGTTGACGTCAAGGGACTTCGGAGTCATCTTCACTGTCTCGCCGTCGATGCGCTCCTTGACAAGGTAGTCCGCGTCGCAGCTGACAACGTCAGCAACTCGCTTCGCATGCGCCTTCCTGCCTTCGTCAGGCGACAGTATCAGCTCGATTCCCTTGCCCTTGAGATGCTTGCCTATCTCAGGGTAGGCGGGAACGTTCTTTGCCGAGATTGTGTCGAACCAGTCTATGACACTAAGGGCGTGCACGTCAACAGTGACGAATTCGTCGGTGTTGAGTTGTATCAACCGTGCTAGGACACGCGCACTTATGGGCTCGCCGGGCATGAACTGCTTGTCCTGTCTTGCGTAGCCGAAGTATGGAACGACTGTTGTGAGGGACGAGACGTCAAACTCCCTGACAGCATCCTGAAGCAGAAACAGCTCCACGATGTTCCTGTCCGGCCAAGCTGTCTGCACAAGGAAGACTTCCCGATCGTCCAGGTCTTCGTCGATCCTCACGTAGCATTCGTCATCTGGAAAGCGCTTGACCTCCACCTTCGCCAGCTTGGCCTTGAGGCATTTCGCTAGCTCCTTGGAAAGAAGCTGAGACGCCGACCCCCCCACGACGAACATTGTATCCCGAGCGGGGAATGGAGTACCTTCTCTTATATCTTCAGCGTGCGCGCGCGTCTGGTTAAGCCTGCGAAAACATTAATAGAATCCAGTGTCTTATGTTAGATAATCGGATGGGATGCAGTTGAACGAGAGCATTGGCCAGACGTATCCATCTCAGCATGTGCCCTCTGCGCCTCCAATGCATGTCCCAGCTCCTCAGGCTCCGCATGAGGCAAGGCATGGAAGAACTGGCCTGCTGTCTCGGAAGCATCCGGACGGCCTCCAACCTGTGGGAATCATCTACGGGAATGTTGGCACTCTGAAGTTCAACTGTGGCGTGACGTCACCGCTCCAGAAGATGGAGTACGTGCAGGTCAAACACGAGATCGACGGTTGGGTTTTGGGTCAGGTCTCAGAGGTCGAGAACAAGACGAACCTCACGATCGAGGGCGTCGCGGTGATGAAGAACGGCACGCCCGTCCCGATAGAGGAGAAGGAGTCGGCGGCCATCTCCGTGATTGGCTATCGCGATGACAGGAATCTGTTGCAGGTCCCGCGCACCCCGCTGAAGGCGGGCTCCGTGGTTTACAGAGCACACGAAGACCTGATCAAGAAGGTCGTAGGCATTGTGGAACGTTCGGAGAGAGGCGCTTATATCGGCCTTCTGGCTGGCCACGATGTCAGGCTAGAGCTCGACATCAACGTCATGGTACAGAAGCACGTGTGCATACTGAGCAAGACCGGCGGCGGAAAATCCTACTGCTCAGGAGCCATAATTGAGGAGCTGATGAAGCACAATGTGACTGTCTGCGTCATTGACCCGCACGGTGAGTATTCAAGCATGAAGCACAAGGGGGCCGTTAAGAAAACGACGAGAGATTTCGGCGTTACCCCTCGGGGATACGATGACAAGATCCTGGAGTTCGCCACCGATCCAGGCATCAACAGAGGTGCGAAGCCTCTGAAGTTCACCCTCCACAATCTGGATGCGAGGGAGATACTCGGACTGACGAACATCAAGAACGTCCGAACCTTCCTGACCATGCTGAGGAAGGCTGTCGATATTCTGAAGGAGACCAAGGACAACTTCACAATCAACGATATCATCAAGGTGCTCGAGCAGAGCGGGGAGGCATCGAGTGGGACTTTGATAAGTGAGCTCGAGTACCTGAACGAGATTGACGTTTTCGCTGAGCAGGGCACCAAGATCGACGAGCTGATTCAGAAGGGCAAGTGCACGATCATCAACCTGAGAGGTACACCTCCAGACATCCAGGAGCTGATCGTCAACAGAGTCGGCAACGCATTGTTCGAGCTGAGGAAGCTGGACAAGATACCGCCAATGATGCTCGTGGTGGAGGAGGCCCACAATTTCTGCCCGCAACAGGGCCAGGTCGCGTGCTCGAAGGTCTTCAGGACCATCGCCTCCGAGGGCAGGAAGTTCGGGCTAGGGCTCATGGTCATCACGCAAAGAGCGGCGAAGATCGACAAGAATGTGCTCAGCCAGTGCAACACCCAGATAATCCTGAAAGTCACGAATCCGAACGATCTGAGCGCGATTGCCGCCTCGATTGAAGGCCTCACGGAGGGAATGGAAGAGGAGATTCAGCGGCTGCCCATCGGAAGCGCCATAGTCACAGGCGGGGGCGTATCGATGCCGTTGCTCGTCGAGATCAGACCCCGGGAATCGAAGCACGGCGGAGAGAGCATCGAGGTCATTCCCACGAAGGGCTGACGATGCCTGGGGAAGGTGCGCTGCTTACGGAGGAGAAAGTCGAGAAGTACATCTCGTTGACTTCCGAGGCACTGGCGAAGCTGAGGATTGCCGCCCCCGAGAAGTCCTTCAACAGGAAGCTAGCAGATGATTTCCTGCGCATGGCAAGAGCGTACTTCGAGGATGCGAAGGACTCCCTGAGCAAGGGGGATCTGGTGAATGCCTTTGCGTGCGTGAACTATGCTCATGGCTGGCTCGACTGTGGAGCGGGGATCGGCCTGTTTG
>CAYOXJ010000159.1:0-3729 GCA_964407905.1 uncultured Thermoplasmata archaeon | reverse complement strand
GGCTGTGGGTTCTTCGAAAATCCGCCGAGATAGATCCAGAACTCGTTCATCATGCGTTGCGCATCGCTCTCGTATTCGACGTAGGAGACAGCGCCGACGACAGCTGCGACTGGCAATATCAGCACAGCCCCAACCGCTCCAAGAATGGCTCCTTCGTCCGTCAGCTCAGCCGAGACGTTGATGTCAACTCCGACATTCTTCGCCTCATCGACCGCGTACAAATCTACCGATCGTCTCAGCCCGAGCTTTGAGTAGAACTGCTCGCAGTGAACGCTGTAAGGCGACGTATAATTCACTCCGAACTGCCTTGACCTCCAGAACCAGCCTGCAGCTTGCATCACCTGTTCCTTCGTCAATTCCTCGAGGGTGCGGTGCTCGTGCTTCGTGAACAGATTCTTGATCACCTGACTCCGCTCCTGATTGTCATGTGATTGACGTATTAGCACTAGGTGTTCATTTCATTTCTCATGTCCTTTGGGCCTATGAGCGCCCGTGGGACTCTCCACGGACCATCGCCGTGGCTATCAGGTGCGCCATGCGTATTGGCTCCGGCACGACGCCTCGCACCGTGGACATACGAACCAGTTCCTCGAACTCCTTCCAGGGCGCGCCGACTCCGCAAGCATAGAGAGGCTTATGCTCTGTCTGAACCTTCCTCAGCTCGAACCTGACGATCAATTCGTACCGCTGCTCCCAGTCGTCGAAGTATTTCTCGAGGGCGGACTTCATCTTCGCGAAATCCGGCTTGTCCCTTGTCACTGTGAGGACGGGCAGCCGCAGAGCATCATGCAGCGCCCTGATATCTATCACATTGAACCCGGCCAGAGCTATGCCATCGATCATGACCGCTTTGATCTGATCCCTGTATCTCGACTTGGAGACCATCCTCAGCAGGGCGTCCGTCGAATCGGTCCCGTCTACGGTCACCTCGGTCTTCGTCACCCCCTCAAGATAGTTCGGCACCCTCACAAGGGCGCCAACTACGAGTGCCCTCCCGCCTCCGAACTTGAAGGGAGAATCGTCGATGCCAAGTATCCTGATCTGCTGCTTCATGAGATCATCACGCCAGAGGCAGAGAGCCCGTGATCGGATCCACTTCCTTCTCAGGTGCGGGACCTATTCCCAGGCAAGTGATCGTGCTCGGAGGCAGCTCGGTCAATCCAGCGTCCGTGATCAGGGAATGAACCAGTCCAGCCCTTGCTGCCTTGTCCTTCAACTCCCTTAGCTCCCCGAGAGTCTTGACCTTCAGCACCACCTTGCGCTGCCCTTCATTGTACCACTCAGAGAACCACTTCGCTCTCTTCTTCTTTGCCTGAAGAACGCATGAGACGGCCGCGTGCGCGACCTGAGCTGCGAGCTTTCCGTGCGAGATCTTGATGTCATCTCGTATGACCACAACGAGCTTGTGTTGCATCTCGCCTTTCCTCGCCTTCGCCATCTATCCCCCTTTCCCTATCTTGCGCAATTCATCGTTGATCTCGTCGATCCTTTGCCTTGCGTGGTCGACTCTCTTCCGGTAGTACAGCCTTCTCTGAGGATTTGAAGTGGACGACCTCTCGGAGAATGCTCTGAGGTCCACCAGGAGCTGCTCTCTCTCCAGCAACAGCTTCTCCATCTTCTGTCGTCTCGCGAAATCGGTTATGTGGGACCCCGGACCTTTCCGTGGAGTTGGTGACCTGTACAGCGACGGATGGAGCATCCCTGCATTCGGATAAGCGCCTCTCATCCAACCTACGAAAGCGAACAATGCGGTGATCGATACCAACACAACCCACAGCGGACCCGCGGATACATATCCGTGCTCTTCTGTGCTGATAGCGTTCAACGCGAACCCGACGATGATCGCGATGACGACGCTCAGGCCCATGCCCAACGTCGCTCTGTACACGAAATCGTACTCAGGATCCAGCTCTCCTCTCCTTGGGAACAACAAGTTCACGAGCGTGTACCCTGGCAGAAAGAAGACGATCAGGATGCCCGCAAGGACCTGGAGCAGGCCGCTCATGGTTCCCGAGCCACGAGCACAATCTGGAGCGTATTTAATGCTTTGTTAGCGGCGCTGCTCACAGCGTTTCAAAACAATAATAGTCATACATACGTTACACAGGCTTGGATGTTCGAGCTGAAAGAACGGGACGGGCTGGCCAGGATATGCGAGCTAACGACTCGCCACGGCAAGGTCCTCACACCAGTGCTTCTTCCCGTCGTGAACCCTAACCTGATGATAATCACGCCCAGGGAGATGCAGGAGCGTTTTGGCGTAAAGATGCTCATCACGAACTCGTACATCATTAGGAACAGCGTTGCTCTCAGAAAGGCCGCTGAGAAATCGGGCTTGCATTCGCTGTTGAACTTCGACGGATCTATAATGACCGACAGCGGGACTTTCCAGAGCTATGTATACGGCGATGTGAAAGTCGAACACAGTGACATCGTGCGGTTTCAGGTCACCATCGGGTCGGACGTCGGGACGATCCTAGACGTGTTTTCAGAGCCTGAGTTCACGAAAGAGCAGACCGAGCATGCGGTGAACGAGACGATCTCACGAGCGAAGGACTCCGTTGGCCTCAAGGGTGATATGTTGCTCGCTGGCACCGTCCAGGGAGGGGTATATCCAGACCTCAGAGAGAGATGCGCGAAAGAACTCTCGGGGCTGGATCTCGACCTGCACCCAATAGGAGGAGTCGTGCCTCTCCTAGAAAGCTACAGATTTGCCGACGTCACAGAGGTCATCATCGCCTCGAAACGAGGTCTGAATCCGTCGAGGCCAGCCCACCTGTTCGGCGCTGGCCATCCGATGGTGTTCCCCCTCGCAGTCCTTCTGGGCTGCGACATGTTCGATTCTGCCTCGTATGCCAAGTACGCTCGTGAGGACCGGCTCATGTACCCCACCGGCACGAGGTTCCTGAGAGACCTCCACGACCTCGCATGTCACTGCCCAGCGTGCAGTAGGACATCTGTGAGGGAACTGCTCCAAATGAGCCGTGAGGAACGGACCAAGCGGATTGCGGAGCACAACCTCTACGTCTGCCTCAAAGAAATCAGCGGGATTCGCAACGCAATCCACGAAGGCTCCATTTGGGAGCTTGTGGAGATGAGGGCCAGGGCCCATCCCTCGCTTCTGGAAGCGCTGAGGGTTCTGAGGAGGCACCGGGATTACCTTGAGCTCTTCGAGCCGGTCAGCCGGCGAGGGGCATTCTTCTACTGCGGCCCCGAGAGCTACGACCGTCCAACCGTCTCGCGATATCAGGAGCGCTACTTCAACAGGTACAGGAAGCCGGACACGAAGGTCCTCGTCGGTTTCGGGGAGGCCCGGAAACTGTACGCGAGAACATACATGAAGGAGATGGAAACCATCACGCAGAAGGTGGATGCCAGCTTCGTCGTGACATCGTTCTTCGGCCCTGTTCCAATCGAGCTGGATGAGTACTATCCGATTGCGCAATCGGTGATTCCAAGTGTTGTCGATGCGGAGGTTCGCGAGAGAATCATGGGAGTGATGGAGAAACACGCGCACACTCACGGGTACCCATTGGCAGTCATCTGGGAAGGCATGGAGACTCTCAAGTTCCTCGAAGAGATCCTCCCCTCAACGCCATCCAGCTTCAACCTTGACCTGCTGAGGTGCAGGGCGGTCCTTGACATGCAGTTTGGCAAGGGCGCAGCGGACATGCTCGATGGGAGAGACGTGGAGATCGTCAAATCGGAAAGAACCGGGAAGATCAGGAT
>CAYOXJ010000158.1:0-3772 GCA_964407905.1 uncultured Thermoplasmata archaeon | reverse complement strand
CACAGGTGCCACGAGGCTCTCTCTTCGAAGGGCTCCCCGGCGATACGGCACACTTGCCTGCCAGAATCTTCGTGGTGGATGATGAGGACTTCATCCGCGACTTGTACAGGGACGTTTTCGAGTCGCGAGGAATGACCGTCTTCACAGCGCCCAGCGGGGATGAGGCGGTCAAGGTCTTTCGGACCATGGTTCACAGGCCTGACATAGTCATAATGGACCATCGAATGCCTGGAAAAGACGGGATTGAGACGACGAGGGAGCTCCTTCGGATGGACCCTTCGGTCCCGATCATATTCTCGAGCGCTGACGAAACGGTGAGAGAGAAGGCATTGGAGGCCGGAGCAGTATCGTTCTGGGCAAAGCCGTTTCCGGTCGGTCTCCTTGTCGATGCGATGCTCGACATAGTCAGGGCGAAGAGAAGACAGCGCTAGAACTCAGGACATCTTGTACCTCAGCAGGGCAGCGATTCCGCCCAACGACTCAAGCCTTCTGCCCGCCTCGTGGAGTGAGCTCACGATGATGAAGTCGCCTTTCGAGTTCTCGACGGACCTCAGGAGCTTGTCTGCGGACGATGTTCTCACCTTCGAATCGAGCACGAGCAACGTGCCTATCGCGCCTGCTTGCGCAGCTGCTTCCACAGACGCATCTCCGTACGCGAACAGCCCATCCTTGCCGATCTCCGTGAAGAGCCGTTCCATGAGCCTGGTCTCCTTGGCCACGCGGGAATCCTCGAGTATCCTCCCTCCGACTCCAGACTTCATCAGCTCGTGGATGCCGGCCATCCCAGCCTGGCCTGTGTGCTGCACGGCGAGGCTCTTTGCAGCTCCTGGGATCTTCTCCCTGATCCTCCTCGCCAAGGCCTCTTTCACAAAGCCCGGGCCAAGGACGATGAGCGGCTCGTCGTGATGCACCTGGGCCAACTTGGCCACGACCTCGTCAATGTACTCCTCCTCGTTTGATTTCGAGTCGTACATCTTGCCCTGAGGATTCCTCGTTATGGTCACGAGTTCCTTGATCCCATAATCCCTGGCGACGGCGACCACTGCGTCCGTGTCCTCGATCGCCACGAAGAATATGGATGGCTTTTCAGACGAGGCTATCGCTCGCTTGATCCTCTCGAAATGCTTCGGCCCCCATCTCGGCTTGATTATCGTAATCGCCTCCCCAGGAGATATCAGCAGCGTGTGATGGTCGCCGACGTCCTGAGGGCCTTGCTCGATGACGCCGAGTATCCTCAGCAAATCCTCGGACTCGTGGAATTCGACCTTCGAAGCACGGATGCCCAAGCGCATCCGGACCTTCTCTGTGCGCTCGGGCCGCAGCTTGTCCGCCTTCTCCTCCTTTCTTCGAAAGGTGGTCGCAAAGACGAGATCCTTCTCATCGACCAAGTTGTAGAGATGCCACAGATCGTCAAGAGTCTCGGGGAGCAGTTTGATCTCGTTGTTCCTTGTGTCCTGATGGAGTACCTTCATGTGCTTCTCTAGCACGGATGCTCCTTGCTTCATATCAAGCCTTCGAGGAGGGTAGGAAGGCGTCGGGACGTGAATCTGGATGTACCCGAGTCGACCGAAGCACAAGCCGAGAAAGTTTATATGCTCATCAGGTAATCCTGACTCACGCGGTCAGAGGGGGAGCTGGGTGAACCATGGTCGAGTACTTAGCCCTTGAGGAAGTTCTTGATGAGATCCGCTCAGTGCCCTCGGTCTACGAGGCCACAATAGTCTCGAGGAGCGGGATGCACATAGCTGGCGATGCCCCGAAAGGGGTCCACCTCGAAACGTTCGTGGCGATGTCAGCAATACTCCTCGGGGCAGCTGAGACAGCAACTGGGGAGCTCAAGGACAAGCTCCAGCATGTCTCTGTTGAGCTGACGCGCAGCAAGATGGTGCTCGTGAGCGCGGGAAGCCGAGCGCTGCTCGTGGTGACGGCCTCCAAGGACATTGACACAGCTCAGCTCGCTGCCAGGGCTAAGGAGTTCGCCGTGAAGATCGAGGAGAAGATATAGTCCTCGCCTAGAGCCTTTTCAGATCGCCCCTCAGCCATTCGATGAGAGTCTGGATCGAGAAGACGATTCCTTCTGTTGGCGACCGACTTCTTCCGCCAACTGCACTGCGCCCTTTTCTGATCATGTCCATGACCTGGTCCTCGTTCGACACATCTTCCAGGATAGTGTACGCCTTCCCAACCTGGTTGATCACATGCGCGTCACTTCCTCCGGTGATTGGCGCTCTTCTCTCGCCCGCGACCCGCCAAGCCAAACGATTGCTCCTTCTCGACGACCCGCCGTTCAGCACCTCGATTGCGTCGAACTTCTTGTTCCCCGCAAGGCCAACTCCCATGCCCGAAGGAAACCTGTTTGGATGAGCCGCGACGGCAATCCCACCAAGAGCATGGATCCTGTCAATCGTGTCGGCGACTGATAGGCCTCTGGGTGCGAGCTCGTTGACTCCATATGCAAGAACGTGTCCTTCACTCGCAGAGATCTCTACACATCTAACAATCACGAGACCCATCGATCTGCCAATCTCATACGCCTCTAGCGATCCCTCGATCGCGTTGTGATCGGCAATCGCGCAACCATCCAGATCCGATCTCTTGCAGAACTCGACAATCTCTTTCGGCGAGGCAGTGCCGTCCCTAGAATGGTTTGAATGAATGTGTAGATCGAGCTTCATCGTATCTTAGCACCGGCCGGGATTTCGGTGTCGAACGTGATCTTCACATTCTCTGGACCGTGCATCACCATTGCTTTCTCCCCGACGACGAACGCGGCATACTTCTTGCCTGGCTCGGGCCTGTCGACGGCGCAACGGACCTTCCTCGTGCCGAGGTCGAGCATGGACGGTTCCCCAGGACTCACGATTCCCACGCGCATGTCCAGCTTCTGGAACTCCCTGAAGCTCACCTGCTTCTGTCCCGGTTCCATTCCGCTGGAGATCTGCGTGCCCACAGGCAAGTCCTTCTCTGGCACAAGCAACGCAAGCCTCTTTCCCTCCTCCGCAGCAAGCAGCATTCCTTCGGACTTCACACCTCTGATGGCCGCCGGCTCTAGATTCGTGACAATGACGAGCGTCTTGGCCTTCAGCTCATCTGCTGTGTAGAAGTCCTTCAGGCCGCTGACCATCGTGATCGTCTTGCCTATGTCCACTTTCATGAGGTACAGCTTGTCAGCGTTCGGGTGTGGCTGCACATCCAGGACCCTGCCGACCCTCAGATTGAGTGCTGCGAACTGCTGGAAGTCGCCGGCCTTCTCCGCTTCGATCTTCGCGAACTGAGGGGCTGGTTTCTCCATCTTCGAGCCTTCTCTGAGAGGAAGCTCCAGGCCCTTCCATCCGGTCTCGGACACTGTGCCCTCCATGCCGAGCTGCCTCCATACGCTCTCGGAGGAGAAGGGCATGAACGGAAAGGCCAGGACTGCGAGCGCCTTGCTGATCAGCAGACTGACATGCAGGACGGTCCCACATCTGGCCTTGTCGGTTCCAACGAGGGACCATGGCGCGACCGCATCGAAGTACTGGTTGCCGAACTGGGCGAGGTCCATTATGGCTTTCATCGCTCTTCTGAACTCACACCCGCCAAGCGCCTCCTTTACCTCCCTCTCCGCATCAGATATGCGGGCCAAAGCGGCCTCATCCCGCTCGTCCAGATCTCCTCTGGCTGGTATCTCTCCGAAGTTCTTGAAAGTGAACGAAAGAGCCCTGTGCAGGAAGTTGCCGTAGGTCGCGACGAGCTCGTTGTTCACCTTCGCCGCGAGGTCCTCCCAAGAGAACTC
>CAYOXJ010000157.1:0-3780 GCA_964407905.1 uncultured Thermoplasmata archaeon | reverse complement strand
TCACATAGTCACGAGCAGCGAGCGCGACAGCTCGCTGCTCGTGACTATGTGAAATCTGTCGAAGATCTTGCCCAGGTTCTCCAGCGGGATTCCGATGCCATTGTCCTTGACCCATGCGTGCAACATCTTGCCCTCGTCTCGGACGCCCACCAGAATCCGGCCGCCTTCCTGAGTGTACTTGACAGCGTTGTCGACAAGGTTGTTGAAAACATCCTTGAGCCTCCGCCTGTCGGCCATGATCAGTGGGATCTTCCCTTCGATGTCGAGAGCGAGTGTCTGTCTCTTCTCCTCCGCCTCTTTCGTCCGCGATCGGACGATCTCGTCCAGGATGGTATCGACTCGGACGGGCTCTTGGTGTATCTGGAGCGAACCTTTCTCCAGCCTGCTGACGTCGAGCATGCTCTCGACGAGGGCGTAGAGCTTGTCTGTATTCGCCTTGATAATGCTCAGCCTCGACGCGAACTTCGGCTCGAGCTTAGCAGTGTACTCCGAATCGACGAGATCGATGTAGCCTCTCATGACGGTCAGAGGAGTCCTGAGCTCGTGCGAGACGACGTCGATGAATTGGCTCTTCATCGTCGTGACGCGCTCAAGCTCTTGGTAAGTTTGAGTCAGCTTCTCGTACGAACGCTCGAGCTGGTTCTCGAGACGGACCTTGGAGCTGACATCCATGGCCACGAGCAAAACGCCCTGCAACTCGCCGGCACCGCCTCTAATTAGAGTCACTTTGACATGTAGGTAGTACGCCTTGTCAGAACGAGGGACGATGTGAACATCAGCTTTCTCGCCCTCGGTCCCCTCCATGCCCTGCATGATGAGCGCGTCCAGTCCTGACTTCATGATGACCGGGAGCTCGAACACGCTCGTTCCAATGAGCTCCGCTTCAGAGGTCTTGTCCAACATTCTCAGCATCTGCTGATTCGCTGACCTGAATATGCCTCTGGGGTCGAGAGTCATGATCCCTATCGGAGCGTGGGACAGTATTCTTTCGGTCTCCTCCTTCGCCCTTCGCAACTTCAGGGAGGCCCTCACGTTGTCGACAACAATGGCCACATCATCTGAGAGACTGGTCATTATCTGCTCGGTATCTGGCGAAAAATCCGGACTTTCCTTCTTGCTGCCGACGGCGAGATATCCGAGGAACTCATCCCTGAGCAGGATCGAGCTGATGATCACTTTCTCAATATCCAAAGCCCTCGCTATCTCTTTTGCCACGCCAGGTATTTCCTCGAACGTCCCAAAGCGCATTGCGACCGGCTGCTTCTGCTCTGCCAGCTTCTTCCTGAAGTCCTCATCGACATGGACCAACGGGAGGCTGCCACTGTCAGAATCCGTTCTGCCAGATGCGTCGAAGAACCTCAAGCTGGAAGAGCCCTCCTCGACCAGAGCGATCGCTGCATAATCTGCGTTCGTGACCTGCTTGAGTTCGATGGCGATTGCCCTGAACGCTTCCTGCGCAGTGGAAACGTTTCTGAGCTTTGAGTTCAGTCTGTTTATCGTTTCCAAAACCGCAACTCTTCTTGCCAGCTCGTCGTTCACTGAGGGGTTCCTCCGGGAGAGACGTGAGGATTGCGCCCGTGGAAACCGTGTTATCAGTAGATAAGCTGTTCGTCCTAAGCTCCTAGTGGCCCAACCACTAGAAGATATATTGAGTCATGTGGCTATTCACTGTGTATGGCCCTGAGAAACTTCGGAGACAAGAAGCCTCTGCTCGGAAAGGACGTTTACGTGGATGAGTCGGCCCAGGTCATAGGAGATGTTCACCTCATGGAGCGCTCCAGCGTATGGCCACTTGTGGTCCTGCGCGGAGACGAGGACAGGGTCGAGATAGGCCGAGGATCAGCGATGATGGATATGTCTTTCGCTGAGGCGCCAAAGGGGAGGCCTGTCGTTGTGGGCGATGGATGCATCGTATCTCACGCCGCTCGCCTACATGGCTGCTCGATCAGCAGAGACACGATGATAGGCGTCGGCGCGATAGTATTGGACAACGCAACGATTGGCGAAGCATGTGTAATTGCTGCCGGATGTCTCGTGCCCCCGGGCACTAGGATCCCCGCGCGATCTTTCGTGATGGGAGTTCCCGGCAGAATATCGAGGCAGACCTCATCCACCGAGGTATCGCACATCAAGGACGAACTGCGGGCCATCGCGGCGAAGATCATGACATACAGAGAGAGTGGCCCGAAATAACTGCTCCGTGTGCTACATGTCTTAGCCATCAGCATAAGAAGGCGTGGCATGTGCTTTATATAGTCACAGTTACATGATAGCCAAAGCACAGAGGGCGCAGCAGAGCAGAGGCAAGGTCCCGCAATAGGGTGTGACGATGGAAGTTCATTTTGGCAAACCGGTTGTCGCCCGTGTTAGGAAGTGCAGGCTCGTCGTCGTGAAGAACAAAAGATCGCAGGAAGAGAACGAGGAAACGCCCTCGAACAAGTGATTGGGCGCATTCTTCTGACTCTGCGGAACTTCGTAATACGAAGCCCGTTTCACGGTACCTCGACTGACTTCCGCTGGCATTTATATACTCCCATCCGAAAAAGATATTACATACAGAAGTCATTATCGAAATGGAAGGGATAAAAATGGTTTCTGGACAGACACCAGGGCCAATGCAGCCGGGTCAATACCCGATGTATCAGCCGGTCTATCAGCCGCCGCACAGACACCCAAGTGACTACCTGAAGCCTCTGGTTTCGGACTTGGTCTTGGCCATCGCGATAGTGATTGGCCTGTTCTTTGTATGGTTGGGATCGCTGATATGGGGCGTATCCGACCCAGGCGAGAGTGGCCGGGACTGGGGACTCGGAGTGAAGTCCTTCGGGATGCTGATCCTGACGATCGGGCTGTTCCTTGGCGGCCTGCTCAGGAGCGACATGGAGAAGTGGGTTAGGGTGGCGCTGATCGCTGCCTCGGTCCTGCTAATCATGTTCGTTGGCTTCTGGTCAATGGCATTGTGGGGAGCCTCATAGGCCCGCCGAGACGACGAGCGGAGAAAACCTTTGCTCTGGAGAGGCCGATAAGGCCTCTCAAGACGCTTTTGTTTGATGTTTCAATTTGCTCACGTTCACGCTCGTGGAACAGAGCTACTTCTCGACCCTCTTCCCGAGGTGCTTCTCGACCGAGCGGATCTTGCTCTCCAGCATGCCCTTCTTCCCCTTCCTATCGTCGATCTTCACTGTGGTGATCACCCTGGGGCACATCTCCATCATGCGCATGTGGCACTGCCGGATGAGCGACATGACCTCGTCATAGTCCCCCTCGAGCACCGTGCCCATCGGGTTCATCTTGTACGCTATGCCTGATGATTCCACGAGCCTTATGCACTCAGCTACGTACTCGCTCACGCTCTCCCCTTTCCCGATTGGAACGACGCTGAACTCAGCGATCATGGCTTTCACCTACAGTGCTGCAACTTCCACTGGAAATACTGGCCAGGTTGCCAGTAGACCCTTTCCACTAGTGCGCGAACTCGCTCGTGAAACGCGAACATATTTATACCACGACCTGCTAAATGAATCTTCCGTATAGTTGGCCGTACCGTCTTTGGGAATAGAGGGGTTGAATTGTTGTGAAAGGTCGCGGAGAATCTATGAACATTCTCACGAAGCTGAGGAAGTCTGAGGGGGAGAAGCTCGGGACGACCCTGACCGTCGAGCACCTGACCAAGGCCATAAAGAACAGCATCGACAAGCAGGGCATGCCCGAAGAGGAGGCCCGGGCGATGGCACAGCATGTGATGAACTTCTTCGGGTATAGCGAGCGCATAATCGACAA